>JBCBFV010000102.1:0-8213 GCA_038527425.1 Pseudomonadota bacterium | reverse complement strand
CCGCGTGGAGCGGATCTTTGTCTTCCCCGGCGCCAAGGTCGACATGTGCAAGCGGGAGACCGGGAACCGTGTCTACCTGCGCAAGATCCGCCCTTGGTGGGGCCATCACTACCATTTCCATGTGCGCCTGAGCTGCCCTGCTGGAAGCGCCAATTGCACGGATCAGGCGCCGCCACCGGCGGGCGATGGCTGCGCGGAAGCGGAGGGTTGGGTCGATCGTATCTTGAACCCGCCGCCGCCTGATCCCAACGCGCCGCCGCCGCAACCGCGTCGGGAGCTACGGCTAGGAGATCTGCCCCAGCAATGCGCGGTGGTGCTCGCCTCTGACTAAATGCGCGGTAACGCCGAAATTTGACTCTTTGCTCTTGCGTCTGGCAGGCTGCGACACTACGACGCCCACGCCGTGAGCGTCGACTGACGGCCAAGTTACCGCAACCTTGTTAAAACGGGCAGCTCTACTCATGGACCGCACTCATATTCCCGGCATTCTTGCCATGGCAGCCATCGTGCTTGCCTCCAACATCCTCGTTCAGTTCCTCTTTGGGAACTGGCTGACATGGGGCGCGTTCACGTATCCGCTCGCTTTCCTCGTCACCGACTTGATGAACCGCTTCTACGGACCGCGCGCCGCGCGCCAGGTCGTGGTGGTTGGCTTTATCGTCGGCATCTTCTGCTCCCTCGTGGGCACCCAGATCATGGGCGAATTCGGCCCGCTGGTGACGTTCCGCGTGGCGCTGGGCTCTGGCCTGGCCTTCCTGACGGCACAGCTCATCGACGTGCAGATCTTTGACCGCCTGCGCGGCGGCAAGTGGTGGCGCGCGCCCCTGGCATCGACGCTGATCGGGTCAGCTGTGGACACGGCGATCTTCTTCACCGTAGCCTTCTCAGCCATGCTGAACGGGCTTGAGCCAGACAACATGCCAACCTGGGCCCAGGACGCCGTTCCGCTTCTCGGGATGGGTGGTGACACGCCGCTCTGGGTGTCCCTCGCTGTGGCTGACTTTGGCGTGAAACTCTCGCTCGCGCTGATCGCGCTGGTGCCGTTCCGCTTCATTGTGCGGCGCTACGTCGGAAATGCTGAGGCCGCCTGATCGAAATCATTGACAAACGGCCCCCTCCGCGATTCCCTCTCAATAGGCGAAACATTCAGAAAGGAGGTGATCCAGTGTCGATGAAGGTTCTGGAGAATAAGGTCGGGACAACTGGGGAGGCGAGCCTCTAAGGCAATCCTTGGCGCAGCTTTAGCGCCCCAGCTGGCTAGGTTCTAACCGATCCTGCCTCCGTAAACTTCGAAGGGCCGCTCCGTTTCGCCGGGGCGGCCCTTTTCCATTCCCGCAGAGCAGGTAATCTGACCCAAAGCTGAGGGAGGCATGAGAATGAAAATCGCCGTCGTCACAGGCGCTGCCGGGGGATTGGGCCAAGCGATCTCCGCCGCCCTGAAAGACACCCACCACGTCATCGGGCTCGACCTCAAACCATCTCCAGTGGCTGAACCGATCGAGGTCGACCTCACAGACACCAAAGCCATCGCGCAGGTTTTTGACGATATCGGCACAAAACACGGCGGCCTCGACACGCTCGTGAACAACGCCGGCACCTGCTTCATGTCTGACTTCCCGGATATCCCGGTGGAGGAGTTCGACGCACAGATGGCCGTCAACTTCTCCTCGATGTTCCACTGCTGTCAGGCCGCGATCCCGCTGATGCTCGGCCGCAAGGGCGTCAAGAAGATCATCAATATCTCCTCGAACGGCGCCTACAATTTCGACGTCTTCGACCCGCCCCACTACCGCGCCTCAAAAGCGGCGATGGACACGCTCACCAAAGACCTCGCCCGTCGCTACGCCACCGACAAAATCGCCGTGAACTCCATCGCGCCGGCCATGACCGAAACCCCGCTTTTTGGCGTGCTAGATGAGGCAACACTCGCCAAAGCCATCTCCGCAATGCCCCACGGCGAGGCCATGCGCCCCGAACAAATCGGCGGCTGGGTTGCCCACCTCGCAGGCCCGATGGGTGATGTCTGCAGCGGCAACGTCATCATCCTGAACCAAGGCCGCGACGTCCGCTAAGACGCCCGCCCTTCTCTGTGCCCCGTACTTCGGGGAGCGCGAGGGGCAGCGCCCCTCGCATCCGTACTAGAGATACCGCTCCGGGGCCTTCTTCAACTCAGGCCACTGATCAGGCCCGTGCCCAAAGATCGCCAGATCATGCTCAAGCGCCAGGAGCCGGTTGGCATGATGCAGCGCCACCTGCGGGTCCCATGCCGTATCAAAGGCCTCACCCACCTCTTCGGGCCGCGAGATCGCGTCAGACAACCAAAGCACCTGCCCCGTCTCAGGCAGCGCCAGCCGAAAGGCCAACTGCCCCGGCGCATGTCCCGGCACCAGGTACACCTCGAACCCCGGCCCGATCATTCCGTCGCCCTCAATCACGCGCCAGTCGCGGTCGGGCCAGTCCCACGGCTGCCCGCCCGTCCAATAGAGCGGCTTGGGCAACGCGCGCTCAGGGGCTGAGATCACGGTGGGCGCATCTGGATAGTCAAAGAGCCCGCCAATGTGGTCGATATGCGTATGCGTCACGATCATCAGGTCGATGTCATCGACCCCGCAACGCGCCAATTGAGCTGCCGGCAGGTTCGCCTCGCTCATGCTGAGCACCTGCCCAAAACTGTCGAGGCCATCTTCCGTTCCCGCCGCAGGATCGCGGGCGTATTTCGCGGGCATGCCGGTATCGATCAGCACGCGCTCCCCTTCACCGGTCACGACGAGCGCCCCCATCAGCCCGATGTCACGCGGGCCTGCATGGACACGGAAGAAACCGTAGTCCAACACTGTCAGGGAAACGGGGCTGCCTTTCAGAAACATGCCCCCAACGGGCCGCGTGTGATGCATAAAGTCAAGATACACACCCTCTTTGAATACCTGCTCGAGACGACGGAGGCCGACCCTGAGGCCTTCATCGGCTTCTCGCTGGCCCAGCCACCGCAGCTCAAAGACTACCTCGCCGACCTCGACCCTGAGCTCTCGCTTGATTGGAACGGGCAGGACTTCCGCGGGCTGCCGGCGCTCCGCCAAAACGTGCTCGACCGCTCAAACCTCGACCTGCCTTTGGAGAGCGTGCTCATCACCGCAGGCGCGGCGGAGGCAAACTACCTCGCACTGCGCCAGCTTGTGGGACCGGGCGACAAGATCGTCACGGAAACGCCCGGCTGGCCGCAAGTGGGGGTGATGGCCCAAGCCATCGGCGCGGAACTCATCGAAGTGCCACGGAAGGAGGAAAACGGATGGTCCCTGCCCCTCGACGCGCTGGAAGAAGCTGCCGAGGGTGCCAAGCTCATCTTCCTCACAAACCCGAACAACCCCACAGGCCGCTTAATCCCCGAGGCCGAGCTGCGCGAGATCGCAGAGATCGCAAGGCGGGCGGACGCGTGGCTGTTGGTGGATGAGGTCTATGCCGGGCTCGAATGGGCAGGCCCGCGTCCGCCGTCTATCGCCGGCATCTACGAGAAAGGGATCACCACAGGTTCGGTCTCAAAGGCGCTTGGCCTGCAGGGGCTGCGCACGGGCTGGATGATCAGCCAAGATGAAGGCGCGATCCGCGATGCGTTCATCCTCCGCGAGAATGCGAGCGAGATCATGAACATCATGGGTGAGGTAATCGCCGAGATCGCCCTGCGCGAAGACCGCTATGCAGCGAAACTGAACGGCGCCCGCACCCAAGCAATCGCCACGCTGGAACAGCTCGACCGCTTCGTCGAAGCCGAACCGCGGCTAAGCTGGCAAAAGCCCGAAGCAGGGCTCATCGGCCTCGCTCGCGTGGACGGGATTGATGGGGACAGCTTCGCCCGCAGGCTCCTCAGCGAGCAGCGGACGTTCCTCCTGCCCGGCTCATCTTACGGACAGCCGGACCACATCCGCATCGGGGTGGGCGGTGGCGCGGCGGCCAAGCTCGACCTCGGGCTCGAGCGAATGAGTGCTCTCTTAGCGTCGCTCTGATGAGGTCTCGCGGCGGCCAATTAACCGGCCGCCACCTTGATCTCGCCCAGCGCTACTCGGTTTCGGATGACCGCGCCCAGAGGTTGATCGCCTCGTCCTGAGCGGCGGCGTCGATGGCGGCGAGCTCTTCAGCCGTGAACTCAAGGTTCTCTACAGCGCCCACGCATTCGGTGATCTGCTCAGGCTTAGACGCGCCGATCAGCGCCGTCGTGATCCCTTCGTCGCGCAGCACCCAGGCCAGCGCCATCTGTGCGAGCGACTGACCCCGCGCCTCGGCGATATCGGTCAGGTCACGGATGCTTTGCTGAACCCGGTCTGTATAAGTCGCGGGGTTCAGAGACTTGCCTTGCGTCGCACGTGAGCCCTCCGGGATGCCGTTGAGGTACTTCCGGGTCAGCAGACCCTGCGCGAGCGGCGTGAACGCGATCGAGCCCACGCCGAGTTCTTTCAGCGTGTCTTTGAGGCCATCCTCCTCCACCCAGCGGTTGAGCATGTTGTAGGACGGCTGGTGGATCAGACAGGGCGTGCCCAGATCATTCAGGATCGCCACAGCCTCGCGCGTGCGTTGGGAGTTGTAGGACGAAATCCCGACGTAGAGCGCGCGGCCTGAGCGAACGATGTGATCCAGGGCGCCCATCGTCTCTTCCAGCGGCGTCTCCGGATCGAAACGGTGCGAGTAGAAGATATCGACGTAGTCGAGGCCCATGCGCTTGAGCGACTGGTCGCAAGAGGCAATCAGATTCTTGCGGCTGCCCCACTCACCGTAAGGGCCGTCCCACATCAGATAGCCCGCCTTGGACGAGATGATCATCTCGTCCCGGTAAGGGGCGAAATCGCTGGCCATGAAGCGACCAAAGAACTCCTCCGCGGAGCCTGCCGGGGGACCATAGTTATTGGCGAGGTCGAAATGGGTAATGCCCGCGTCAAACGCCGTGTGGCAAAGCTGGCGCTTGAGATCGTCCGGGGTGTCGCCCCCGAAGTTGTGCCAAAGGCCCAAAGAGATTGCGGGAAGTTTCAGTCCGGACGTGCCGCAGCGGCGGTAGACCATGGATGAGTAGCGGGAGGGAGAAGCCAGATAGTTCATGAGCGCGATCATAGCCTGCTCGGCAGGGATGGAAATGGCCGCAACGCACGCTTAGGGTGGAGCCATGCTGCGGATCACGGGCGACATCACCCTCGAAGATTGGGAAATGACCGAGAGCTTCGCGCGATCGAGCGGGCCGGGCGGGCAGAACGTCAATAAGGTGAACACCGCTGTGGAGCTTCGCTTTGAGGCGGAGCGGTCCCCCAATCTGAGCCGACCTGTGAAAGCACGTCTCAAACGGCTCGCAGGGCGGCGGTGGACGACCGATGGCGCGATTGTTCTGCAGGTGCAGGAAACACGCAGCCAGGCACGCAATCGCGAGATCGCCCGCGAGCGTTTACGGGAGCTTGTGCTGAAAGCCACTGAGAAACCAAAGAAGCGGGTCCCGACGAAGCCCACGCTGGGCTCGCAACGGCGCAGGCTTGCGGCCAAAACGCAGCGCGGGCAGGTGAAGGCACTGAGGGGAAGGGTTTCGACCGATGAATGAGCTGGTAGAACGGCGCGCCCATGCGTTGGGGCCCAATGTGCCCACCTTCTACAAGGACCCGGTAGAGATCGTTCGGGGCGAGGGCTGTTGGCTCTGGGATGCATCGGGCAAGCGTTACCTCGATTGCTACAACAACGTGCCCCATGTCGGGCATTGCCACCCGCACGTGGTGGAGGCGATCGCGCGCCAGGCGGCGACGCTCAACACTCACACGCGCTATCTGCACCGGGGCATCGTGGATTATGTCGACCGGCTGACGGCCACTTTCGATGGGCCTCATCAGGCGATCATGGTCTGCTCGGGATCGGAGGCGAACGACATCGCGCTCCGCATGGCGCAAGCCGTGACCGGCAAGCGCGGCTTCATCGCCACTGACGCGACTTACCATGGCAACACGACGGCAGTGTCCCAGCTATCGCGCCGCCGCCCACCCATTGGCGGCTATCCTGACCACGTGCGCCTTGTACCTGCGCCGACGACGTTGACGCCGCTCGGCGGGTCAATGGCAGCGCAGGGTGAGGCTTTCGCCGAGGGCGTGCGCCAAGCCATACAGGAGCTGGAGGAGAACGGATCCGGCTTCGCGGGCATCATGCTCTGTCCAATCTTCGCCAATGAAGGCCTGCCTGATTTGCCCGATGACTTCCTGTTGCCCACCGCGCGTGTGGTGGCCAAGGCCGGGGGCCTGATGATCGCGGATGAGGTGCAACCGGGCTTTGGTCGTACGGGTCGGGGAATGTGGTCGCATTCTTGGCTGGGCATCACGCCCGATGTCATCACGCTGGGCAAGCCCATGGGCAACGGCCATCCCGTGGCGGCCTGCGTGGCGCGGCCGGAGGTGATGGCGGCGTTCCGCGAGGCCTTCGGCTATTTCAACACCTTCGGCGGCAACCCGGTGAGCATGGCCGCCGCCTCTGCCGTGATGGACGTGATCGAGGACGAAGACCTGGTCAACCACGCCGCGCGGATGTCGGCGAAGGTGCTCGACATGCTCCGCGGGCTCGATTTCAGGGCTGAAGCGCATATCCGGGGTCGCGGGCAATTCTACGCGGTGGAGCTGACGCGGGATGGGGCCCCAGTGCCCGAGCTCGGCGCGTGGCTGATCGAAGACCTCAAAGAGAGGGGCGTTCTGATGGGCGTGATCGGGCCCCACCGCAACATCCTGAAATTCCGCCCGCCGATGCCCTTTGGGGATGACCACCTCGACCATCTGGCCACGATCCTTGAACAGGCGCTGAAGACATGTCCGACGTAATCGAAATCGCGCGCCTCTGGGGCGAAGTGGACGCGGCTCCAGAGCTTATCGCCGCGCGGGAGAACGCCGTCTACGCCGCCACGATCAACGGCGAACGCCGCGCGCTTCGGGTGCATCGGGCCGGCTACCAATCCCGCATGGCCATCGAGAGCGAGCTTCGCTGGATGGCGCGATTAGCCGACGTCGGCTTCCCCTGCCCGCGCCCCGTGGCGTCGAGCGATGGCACGCTTTTACGCGCGATCCACGGCGGCAGCTACGCGAGCGTGGTGAGCTGGCTGGAGGGGCCGGCCATCGGCTCAAGCTCCGTGCCTCTGCCCGGTGACGACGGTGAGATCACGGCGCTCTATTCGCAGGTCGGCGCCCTGATCGCGGCCTTCCATGACGCCACCGATGCCGTTGTGACAGACGACATCCTGCGCCCGGCGTGGGATGCCGACGCGCTTCTGGGGGAGGAGCCGCTCTGGGGCCGGTTCTGGGAGAACCCGACTCTGACCCAAGCGGAACAGGAGCTGCTGTTGCGCGCCAAATCACGTGCCTACGAGATGCTTGTGGCGAATGACGATGCCGATGCGGGGCTGATCCATGCAGATTGCTTGCAGGAAAACATCCTGGCGACGCCCACAGGCCTCGCGCTGATCGACTTCGACGACGCGGGCTTTGGCTACCGCTACTACGATCTTGGAAGCGCGATGGTGCAGCACTACGCGCACCCCAAGCGGGAGGTGATCGAGGCCGCCCTCATCACAGGTTATGGCACGCTCCGGGTGGCGCCGAGCCTTGATGAGCTCCGGTTCCATACAATGCTGCGCGCGATGGCGTCTTGCGGCTGGGTGATCACGCGGGGCGCGGGCGACGCGGACTATCAGCGGTCACAAGCTGACCGCGCCATCCATTGTGCAGAAGGTTGGATCGGCTAAGCGCGGCTAGACCACGACCTCAAGCGCGTCCTGCTGACCGACAGAGAACACCCGCTTATAGCGCTCGATCTGGTCAGCCGGGCCCATGGCTTTATTCGGGTTATCCGACAGCTTCACGGTGGGTCGCCCATTCGCGCTCACCGCTTTGCAGACCAGCGAGAATGGCGCGAGGCCATCGTGCAACCCGCGGAAATCGTTCGTCAGAAGCGTGCCCCAACCAAAGCTCACCCGCACGCGGCCTGCGAACTGGCGATGCAGCGCCTCGATCTTGTCGACGTCGAGGCCATCCGAAAAGATGATGAGCTTCTGCGTCGGGTCTTCGCCCCGCGCTTTCCACCAACGAATGGCCGTCTCCGCGCCCTCTTCGGGGCTTCCGGAATCGATGCGGATGCCCGTCCAGCCCGCCAGCCAATCTGGCGCACGGTTCAGGAAGCCTTCGGTGCCGTAGGTATCGGGCAAGATGATGCGGAGGTTG
>JBCBFV010000101.1:0-8223 GCA_038527425.1 Pseudomonadota bacterium | reverse complement strand
CGCCTTTGCCTCGCTCGTGGGCAAAGAGATCACGCAGGAACTGACGCAAGACTGCCTCGCTGACATCCTGCGCGCCTCGGACCGCAAGACCACCGTGGAGGAAATCCAGCGCAAGGTGGCTGAGCACTTCAACATCCGCCTCTCGGATCTGCTTGGGCCCAAGCGTTCTCGCAACCTCGCGCGGCCGCGCCAGATGGCGATGTACCTCTCCAAGAAGATGACGGCCCGGTCGCTGCCGGATATCGCGCGTCGCTTTGGCGGGCGTGACCACACCACCGTAATGCACGGGGTCAAAAAGATCGAAGAGCTGATGACCGAGGACAGCCAGATCGCCGATGATCTGGAGATGCTTCGTCGCGCGCTCGAGGCCTAAACCCGGCCTCTTTCGCGTCATTCACGCCGCAAATCCCGCCAGATGTCGTCTTGCACGCCGAAAAGGCTTGCGGGGCGGCGACGAGCGAGTAGTTTCCAAGCCCCGGGGGACGTTCCCTGGGTGAGGGACGGAGAGGCTCAATGAAGCTCAGCATCGAACGTGGAATTCTGCTCAAAGCAGTGTCGCAAGCGCAGTCTGTGGTGGAGCGCCGCAATACGATCCCGATCCTTGCCAACGTGCTGATCGAGGCCGAGGGCAACACGGTGAGCTTCCGCGCCACTGACCTCGACATCGAAGTGGTCGATAAAGCCGACGCCATGGTCGAGCGCGCAGGCGCCACCACCGTCAGCGCGGTCACGTTGCACGAGATCGTGCGCAAGCTGCCCGATGGCGCGCTGGTGTCCTTGTCGGACGACGGTACCAAAGGCCGCCTGACGGTCGAAGCAGGCCGGTCGAACTTCAACCTCGCGACGTTGCCCAAGGAAGACTTCCCGGTGATGACGTCGTCTGAGTACACAGCCAACTTCGGGTGCGCCGCACCCACGCTGCGCCGTCTTTTCGACAAATCGAAATTCGCGATCTCCACGGAGGAGACCCGCTACTACCTGAACGGCGTCTACATGCATGTGGCCGACGGTGACGGCGGCCAGGTGCTGCGCTGTGTGGCCACCGACGGCCACCGCCTCGCGCGCATCGATGCTGAACTGCCCGGTGAAGCAGGCGCGATGCCTGGTGTCATCGTACCCCGCAAAACGGTTGGCGAACTGCGCAAGCTCCTCGACGATGATGAGGCCGAGATTGCGGTGAGCGTTTCTGAGACGAAGGTGCGTTTTGCCACCGACAAGGTGATGCTGACCTCCAAGGTTATCGACGGCACCTTCCCCGATTACATGCGCGTCATCCCCACCGGGAACACCCGCAAGCTCGAAGTCGACGCCTCTGAGTTCGCTCAGGCCGTGGATCGCGTGGCGACCGTGTCGTCGGAGCGTTCGCGCGCCGTCAAACTGCAGCTCGACGAAGATCGCCTCGTGCTCTCCGTCAACGCGCCCGACAGCGGTGCCGCAGAGGAAGAGCTCGGCGTGGCCTACGGCGACGAGAAGCTCGAGATCGGCTTTAACGCTAAGTACCTGCTTGAGATCGCAAGCCAGGTGGATCGTGAGAATGCGGTCTTCCTCTTCAACTCCGCAGGCGATCCGACGCTGATGCGCGAAGGCACTGACGAAAGCGCTGTTTACGTCGTCATGCCGATGCGCGTGTGACGGCTGCGGTCAGCAGTCCTCTAACCTCAGAGAAAGGGCGGGTCGGTGCTGTTTGTTGAGCATCTGACGCTGTCGCATTTCAGATCCCACAAAGTCGCGCGGCTCGGGCTGGATGGCCGGCCGGTGGTGCTCTTTGGATCGAATGGTGCAGGCAAGACGAACGTCCTTGAGGCGGTGTCGCTGCTGTCCCCGGGCCGGGGACTGCGTCGGGCCTCCGCGGATGAGATCACGCGCCAGCCCGATGCCATCGGTTGGAAGATCATGGCCACCTTGGGCGGGCACGAGCTGGAAAGCTGGTCCGAAGGCGGTGCCGCGCGTCAGGTGAAGATTGACGGCAAGGCGAGCACTCAGTCCGCGCTAGGGCAGCTTGTCCGCGTGCTCTGGCTTATTCCTGCGATGGACCGCCTCTGGATTGAGGGAGCTGAGGGTCGCCGCCGGTTCCTCGATCGCATGACGCTCAGCTTTCATCCCACCCATGCCGAGCATTCGCTGACCTACGAGAAAGCCATGCGCGAACGGAACCGCCTCTTGAAGGAGCAGGTGAGCGACCCCGGTTGGTATCGCGCTGTCGAGGGGCGGATGGCGGAAGCCGGTGAGGCCATCACCACCGCCCGCACCTCTGCAGTGGCCGCGCTCATGGCGGCGCAGGAGGATGCGGAGACCGCCTTTCCCAGCGCCGACCTAGCCGTCACCCATCCGGATGTTGATTTGCCCCTCACCGCGCAGGACCTCAGCGCGGCATGGGCCGACACGCGGGGCAGGGACCTCGCCGCTGGGCGCACGCTGATCGGGCCGCACCGTGTGGACATGGAAGGCACCTACCGCGCCAAGGGCGTGGCGGCGAAGGCCTCCTCCACTGGCGAACAGAAGGCGCTGCTCGTTTCCCTCATACTCGCAAATGCGCGGGCGCTTGCTGCCGATATCGGGACCCCGCCGCTGCTGCTGCTCGATGAAGTCTCCGCCCATCTCGACCAAGAGAGGCAGGCCGCGCTTTACGATGAGATCTGTGCGCTCGGGGCGCAGGCGTGGATGACAGGCACGGGCGCGGAGCTTTTCGCCGCCCTGGGCGATCGTGCCCAGTATTTCGAGGTGGGCGAAACGGACGGCCAATCGGAGATTCGAGCACAATGACCCTCTCCCCTGCAGACATCTGGCTCTATGCCTTCGCGGTGATGGTCCTCTTTCTGACGCCCGGCCCGGTCTGGGTCGCACTCTTGGCGCGCGGGATGGCGTCTGGCTTTGCGGGGGTCTGGCCGCTCGCACTGGGCGTGGCCATCGGCGATGCCGTTTGGCCCTTCATCGCGATCCTCGGCGTCTCCTGGCTCGTGCAGGAGGTCGAGGGCATCCTGTCGATCCTGAGGTGGGTTGCGGCGGGAATGTTCGTCGTGATGGGCGTTCTCTTAATCCGGAACGCGGGCAAAGCATTGGGGTCTGATTCACGCCTCACGCGGCCCGGCATGTGGGCCGGTTTCATCGCGGGCGTGCTCGTGATCCTCGGGAACCCCAAAGCGATCCTCTTTTACATGGGCGTGCTGCCGGGCTTCTTCGATCTCACTCAGGTGACGCCGGTAGATATCGGCGTGATCGTCCTGGTCTCGATCCTCGTGCCCATGGCGGGCAACCTCGCGCTCGGCGCCTTCATCGACCGGGCGCGACGGCTCTTGAGCTCGCCCGAGGCCCTGCGCCGCCTCAACACCGCATCCGGGGCCCTTTTGATCTTTGTCGGTCTCGTCATACCCTTCACGTGATGGACCACGCACGCCTCATAGCCTCCTTGCCGAAGGACGAACGCCGCGCCCTGACGCGGAAGAGCGATGCGCGCGGGCTTAGGCACCTCGCGGGGCACCTCGGTTTGATCGCAGCGGGCGCCATTTGGATCGCGCTGGGTCTGCCGCTGTGGTGGGCCGTCATGATCCCCTATGGCTTGGCGCTCGTCTTCCTCTTCACGCTCGAACATGAGGCGACGCACAAGACGCCCTTCGCCACCGGCTGGATGAATGAGGCGGCAGGGCATGGCTCGGGCCTCGTGCTGCTGCTGCCGTTCCAATGGTTCCGCGCCTTCCACATGGCGCACCACCGGCACACTAACGACCCTGAGCGGGACCCGGAACTTGCAGGCCCGCGGCCCGACACCTGGCCCCGCTTTCTGATCCATGTCAGTGGCCTGCCCTACTGGTGGGCCATGGTGCGGGTGCTGATAGAGAATGCGTTCGGCAAGCCCGATGCCGACTACCTGCCAGAGCGCGCAAAGCCCGCCATCCGAAAGGAGGCCAGGGCCTACCTCGTGATCTACGTAGCGCTCGCTCTGCTGCTGGGGCCTTGGCTGATCTGGCTATGGGGGCTGCCTGTCTTGCTCGGCCAACCGTTCCTACGCCTATACCTCCTCGCAGAGCATGGTCGCTGTCCGCCGGTGGCCAACATGCTCGAGAACTCCCGGACGACCTTCACCAACCGTACCGTGCGCTTTCTGGCGTGGAACATGCCCTACCATGCGGAGCATCACGCCTATCCGGCGGTGCCGTTCCACCAGTTGCCAGCGTTCCATGCCCACTCGAAGGATCATCTCAAATCCACCTCTCAGGGCTACGCAGAGTTTGTGGATAATTATGTGGGTGACCTCGCGAAACAGGCTTAGAGTCAGAGCCTTATTGCGACGACATCTTGCTCGTGATCTCGGACGCCCATTTTGAATTGGCATCTGCAAGCGACCGGATCTCACTTGCGACGACGGCAAACCCTCGGCCTTGCGGCCCGGCGCGTGCTGCTTCGATGCTGGCGTTTATCGATAAAATGGAGAGCTCGCGCACCGAACGGACATTGTTTTCGGCCAGCGCGAGGGTTTCCTGATTTGCGATCTGCGTCTCCGCCAAATTACGCTCGATCTCGCGGCGCAGCTCCCATTCCGCTGAAGCGTCACCTACGAGACCCTGCAGGTAGATGACGTTATCGCTTTCATCCCTGACGGCTGTGCCGCGCTCTCTGACAAGGATCGTCGTCCCGTCAGGGCGCACCAAGCGATAGTCCAGATCCCACGGTTGGTGGTCGGCAATAGCGGCGTCGACGCTGTCGATCATCGGACGCAGATCGTCCTCATGACACAGGGAGGCGTAGGTGCGGCTGCGGTTGCCAAGCAGCTCGTCGGCGGCGCACCCGGTGATCTCTTTCACATTGCCGGTGAGGTAGCGCATCGTGACGTCTTCATCGTTGTCACACCGATACGCAAAGCTCTGCGACGCCTGCATAATGCTGCGCATGATCTCGAGCCCGCCCCCGTCTTCGGGAGCAATGCCGTCCACGGCTGTATCGTTTACCGAGCCCATCTACGCGCGATAGCAGCCAAGCGTTACCGTTCTCTAACTGCGTACCACACTGTCGCGATCAAGGAGTGCTCGTGCGGTGCAGATTACCCCAGCTGCCCGGCACATTCTCGGTAGCCATGACCGCGTAAGAGAGGCTATAGTTCCGAAACGGATATATTTAACCCTCTAAAACAAAACACTTTTTCAAATTTATTCAGCGGAGATCGCACCATGACGATGCCACCCTCTTTTGCGAGGTGGATGACGGGGCAATTCATTGCAAGGCTCAAACCGAAACGGGGCGACATTTTTCTAACCCGCTCACACACAGCCATTAACGAACAAATCCGGTCGTGGGGTCGGAACCCCTACGGCCATGCCGTGCTCTATCTCGGCCCGACGCCCGTCCAGGGTTGGACTATGGATGAACGCCAGTTCACCTTCCCGCGTTTCTATATGAAACGTTGCGCGTTCGAGCTGCCCACGCGCAGCGACAACGTTGAGAAGCTCCTGATCGAGGACAAGTGCTTTGGGGTCGCGCATATTTCGCCAAAACGCCTGACCTCAAAGCAGAGTGATGAACTCTTCAGACTCTGTGCGACATATACCGGGCTGGCAAAACGTGATGGCAGGACTTCCACGTACTCCACCGTCACCACAGTTACTGCTGGCCTTGTGGACTCAGGCGTGGCGCTTCTACCGGACCCGTTTGACGCGGGGGCCAGAGACGGGATCATTACATCTCCCGTGCGAGGGCTGTACAAGCTCGCGCAAGCTGGGTCTCAAGCACTGGTCGAGCAAGTATACGGCTTTCCGAACCTCAGCTGTTCTGCGTTTTGTGCGTGGACATACAAGAGCATTGGCAAGCCGCTGACATACTTTTCCACGTCCACATCCCCTGGTGATCTCTATGACGCCGCAAAATCGAGTGGGGATTTCACGGTAACTGAGATCGATTTTGAAGATTTTGTGCCGCGTGCTGGGGGGCGGAGCGGGTACGGCCATTCTTAGGCGCCTTAACGCCCTGCCTCAGAACACAAAATATGCCCTGTTTGCGTGACATCACCCCCTAATCCTCGTATAAATCGGCAGGAAAAGAAGAAGGGCGCGGGCATGGCCGACGAGGCGCAGAACCAGCCGGAATACGGCGCGGATTCCATCAAAGTTCTCAAAGGGTTGGAGGCAGTCCGCAAACGCCCGGGCATGTACATCGGTGATACCGATGATGGCTCGGGTCTGCACCACATGGTTTACGAGGTCGTCGACAACGGCATCGACGAGGCTCTGGCCGGTCACGCGGACTATGTCAGCGTCAAAATCCACGCCGATAACTCCGTCTCCGTGGCCGATAATGGCCGGGGTATTCCGGTTGGCATCCACGAGGAAGAGGGCGTCTCTGCAGCCGAGGTCATCATGACCCAGCTGCACGCGGGCGGTAAGTTCGACTCGAACTCCTACAAGGTCTCTGGTGGCCTCCACGGCGTGGGTGTCTCGGTGGTGAACGCGCTCTCCGTCTGGCTTGAGCTGCGCATTTGGCGCGACGGGAAAGAGCATGTGGCTCGCTTTGAGCACGGCGAGACCGTCAAGCACCTGGAGATCGTGGGCGACGCCGGCGACCGCACCGGAACCGAAGTGCGCTTCCTTGCCTCCACGGACACCTTCTCCAACCTCGAATACTCCTTCGAGACGCTCGAAAAACGCCTGCGCGAACTCGCATTCCTGAACTCCGGCGTGCGCATCATTCTCGAAGACGAACGCCCTGCCGAGCCGTTGAAGAGTGAGCTTTTCTACGAAGGCGGCGTGAAGGAGTTCGTAAAGTACCTCGACCGCTCCAAAAATCCCGTCATGGAAGAGCCGATCTACGTCAAAGGCGACCGCGACGACATCGGCGTCGAAGTTGCGATGTGGTGGAACGACAGCTTCAATGAGATGGTGCTGCCCTTCACCAACAACATCCCTCAGCGCGACGGCGGCACGCACCTTGCGGGCTTCCGCGGGGCGCTGACGCGTACCATCCAGAAATACGCCACCGACAGTGGGATCGCGAAGCGCGAGAAGGTTAACTTCACTGGGGATGACGCAAGGGAAGGTCTCACTTGCGTGCTCTCTGTGAAGGTGCCTGACCCGAAATTCTCCAGCCAAACCAAAGACAAGCTGGTTTCGTCCGAAGTTCGCCCGGCTGTGGAAAACCTTGTGGGTGAAAAGCTCGCCGAGTGGTTCGAGGAGAACCCGAACGAGGCCAAGCAGATCGTTGGCAAGATCATCGAGGCAGCGTTGGCCCGTGAGGCGGCGCGCAAGGCCCGCGAGCTGACCCGCCGCAAGACGGCGATGGACGTGAACTTCCTCGCCGGCAAGCTCAAGGATTGCTCTGAGAAGGACCCATCGAAGACCGAACTCTTCCTCGTTGAGGGTGACAGCGCCGGTGGCTCCGCCCAGACGGGCCGGGATCGTCTGACGCAAGCTGTGCTGCCACTGCGCGGCAAGATCCTGAACGTGGAGCGGGCGCGTTTCGACCGGATGCTCTCCAGTCAAGAAATCGGCAACCTCGTCATGGCGCTGGGCACCGGCATTGGCCGCGATGAATTCAACATCGAGAAACTGCGCTACCACAAGATCGTCATCATGACCGATGCTGACGTCGACGGCGCACATATCCGGACGCTGCTTCTGACGTTCTTCTTCCGCCAGATGCCCGAGCTGATCGAGGGCGGGTACCTCTACATCGCGCAACCGCCGCTCTACAAAGTGTCGCGCGGCCGCTCGGAGGTCTATCTGAAGGACCAAGCCGCGCTTGATGACTACCTCATCGAACAGGGCGTCGAAGGCGCTACGCTGCGTCTCCACAACGGTGAAGAGATCGTGGGCCAAGACCTCGCCCGCGTGGTCATGGAAGCGCGCAGCCTCAAGCGGCTGCTCGATGCTTTCCCCACGCACTACCCGCGCCACATCCTCGAACAAGCGGCCATTGCTGGCGCCTTCGTGCCGGGCGCTGTGGACGCTGACCTGCAGGGCGTGGCCGACCGTGTCGCCGCGCGGCTCGACCTCATCGCGCTGGAATACGAGCGTGGGTGGCAGGGCCGCATCACGCAGGACCGTGGCATCCGCCTCGCCCGCATCCTGCGCGGCGTGGAAGAGGTTCGGACCCTCGACGGCAAAATGCTCCGCTCCGGGGAGGCCGCCCGCACCGGCACCTTCACCCAGAGCCTGCAGGAGATCTACGCCAAGCCCGCGATCCTGACCCGCAAGGAACGCCAACAGCTGATCCTCGAGCAGGGTGAGCGGGCCGAGGATC
>JBCBFV010000100.1:0-8295 GCA_038527425.1 Pseudomonadota bacterium | reverse complement strand
GCCAGCCGCTTGTTGGGTTTCTTGTGCTCGACGAGAAGGAAGAGGAACTGCACGACGGTGACAAACAAGATCACCGTCTGCGCCAGTTGCAGCATGATCCAAAGGATGACCGAGGTCAGAAAACGTCCGCCGAGCCCCTCCTCAAGCTCCTCTTGCTCCGTGGGCCGAGCGTTGTTTTCGGGCATGACGTCGTCAAATTCACCTTTGTCAGCCATCAAGGACCTCTCCTATTTCGAGCACGCGATCGATCATCTCTTGTGTGCCGCGCGAAAATTCGAGGGGGCATGGGTAGGCCTCCCCTTTCGTGGCGGCCACGAAGGCCTCCACCTGGTTCACATAATGATTTGCAGCGGGGAAGCGCTCGACCCGCAGGCCAAGGCCCGGCTGATGGATCTCAATACGCGCGCCGTCAAAGACATTGGGGTTAAACGGGGCCGTGACCCGGATCAGGCCTTCGGTGCCATGAAACTCCATGCTCTGCGTCGGATGCATCCGGGTCGAGACATAGGCTGAATAGGTCACACCGTCCGGGAAGATCGCTTCGACATCGGCGAAAGTGTCGAAGTCCTGCTCCATCCGCAGTCGGGCGCCCGTCACCACGGGCTCTTGGCCCATCACAAACCGGGCGGACCCGAAGATGTAGACGCCAATGTCGCGAAGCGCACCGCCGCCCATGCCCGCCGTGTTGCGGATGTTTTGCGTGTCGGCTGCGTTCTCGAACGAGAACGCTCCGCGGATGTGTCTGAGCTCGCCCACCGCCCCGTCAGCCACGAGGTGCTTCACGCGTTGCCACTGGGGGTGGTGCACGATCATGTAGGCCTCCGCGCACAGCTTGCCGGAGGCGTCGCGCGCCAGAATCAACTGGCCGAATTCAGCGGCCTGAAGCGTTGCAGGCTTTTCGACCAACACATGTTTCCCGGCGTCCAAGGATTTGAGCGCCCATGGGACGTGCAGATGGTTGGGGAGCGGAATGTAGACGGCATCGATCTCATCATCAGCAAGGAGCGCCTCATAGCTGTCATGCGCCTTGCACCCCGCGGTCAGGTCTTGGAACGGCGCCACCTTGTCTGCAGAGCGCGACGCAACCGCAGAAAGCGTGGCGCCGCGAGCCAGATGAATGGCCGGTCCCATGTGTTCGCGCGCGAACTTTGCTGCGCCCAGTATGCCCCACCTGAGATGCGTCATAGGTATCTCCCTTTGGCGCCCAGAATGACGGCAAAAGGGGGGCGATCAACCCCCCTTGTGTGTCGTCGCTCTCTTTGGCCGCGTCCGGCTGATCGGTGGATGGGCCAGCGCCCCGCCGCGCAGCGGCGCCCCCTCTGGTTCAAGCCCGCAAGGGCGCAGAAGGGAGGTGGGTGGGCCCATTCCGAAGATCAAGCGTTAAGCATGCCTTTCTGGCGCGCCAGCTCACGCATGCGCTTTTGCAGCTTCTCGAACGCGCGCACTTCAATCTGACGAATGCGCTCGCGGCTGACGTCATACTGGCCGGACAGATCCTCCAGCGTCACCGTCTCTTCGCTCAGGCGACGCTGCACAAGAATGTCCTTCTCACGCTCGTTGAGCACATCCATCGCCTCCGCCAGAAGCTCGCGGCGCGCATCCATCTCGTCGCGCTCGGCGTAGTCCGAGGCCTGGTCGGCATCTTCATCCTCGAGCCAATCCTGCCACTGAGCCGTGCCGTCATCTTCCGAGCCGATCTGAGCGTTCAGCGAGGCATCCCCACCCGACAGGCGCCGGTTCATGGAGATCACTTCCGCCTCAGTCACACCGAGGTCATTGGCGATGCGGGCCACGTTTTCCGGGCGCAGATCGCCCTCTTCCAGCGCGCCAATGCGGGCCTTGGCCTTGCGCAGGTTGAAGAAGAGCTTCTTCTGAGCGCTCGTGGTACCCAGCTTCACCAGGCTCCAAGAGCGCAGGATGTATTCCTGGATTGACGCACGGATCCACCACATGGCGTAGGTCGCCAGACGGAAGCCCTTCTCAGGATCGAAACGCTTCACGGCCTGCATGAGGCCCACGTTCGCTTCCGAGATCACCTCGGCCTGCGGCAGGCCGTAGCCGCGATAGCCCATGGCGATCTTGGCCGCCAAACGCAGGTGCGACGTGACCATCTTGTGGGCCGCACGAGAATCTTCCTGCTCCACCCAAGCTTTGGCGAGCATGTATTCCTCTTCCGGCTCCAGCATCGGGAACTTGCGGATTTCCTGGAGGTAGCGGTTCAGGCCGCCTTCTGGGGTCGGTGCGGGCAGGTTTGCGTAATTTGCCATATCTTATGTCCTCCGGTCGGTAAGCCGCCTAATGTGACAGCTTTTAACATAGATGGGGCGGGACACATGAAGCTACAAGATGCCCCGCTGTTGAAAATGAAAATAATCTGTGCGCTGGAGCGGGGACAGGGCCCTCACGCAAGCGTGCTGTGCGTTACAGCAGAGAAAGAAGCTCAGCCATGTCTGCCGGGATGGGCGCTTCAAATCGCAGCATCTCCCCCGTCACAGGATGCTCTACCCCCAGAACCGCCGCATGCAGCGCCTGACGAGGGAAATTAAGCAGTTTTTCTTGGGCTTCCGGGCTCAGTGCGCTTGCCTTCAGCTTCCGCTTGCCGCCGTAAACAGGGTCTCCAACAAGCCCATGCCCTGCATAGGCCAGATGCACACGGATCTGATGGGTGCGTCCGGTCTCCAGCTGACATTGTAACAAAGAGGCCACTGGCGGCGTGCCATGGCGGCTCAGAACCTTCGCTCGTGTCACCGCATGGCGCCCCTGCCCATTGAAATAGACGGCCTGCTTCTGACGTTCTGATTTGTGCCGCGCGAGGCCAGAGGTGATCTTCATCACTTCCCCCGCCTCGAAGCTCACGCCTTTCAGGCCCCTGAGCCGGGGATCGGCGGCCTCGGGCACACCGTAGGCAACCGCCAGATAACGACGTTCAGCTGTGTGCGCCTCGAACTGAGCCGCCAACCCGTGATGTGCGGCATCCGTCTTGGCCACGACAAGGAGCCCGCTCGTGTCTTTGTCGATCCGGTGCACGATCCCGGGGCGCTGGACGCCGCCGATCCCACTCAAGCTGTCTCCCGCATGGGCCAGAAGAGCGTTCACCAACGTCCCCGATGGCGTCCCCGGCGCAGGATGGACCGCCATGCCCACGGGCTTGTTCACGATGATCAGAAACTCATCCTCGAAGACCACATCGAGCGGAATCGCCTCGGCCTCCACATCGAGCGGACGCGCCTCGGGGACGAGGATCGCAATCTCGGCCCCCTCTTCGACCCGCTCTTTAGCGTCTTCAACCACCGCGCCGTTCACGGAGACCGCGCCTTCCGCAAGGAGACGCACCAATCGGGACCGAGAAAGCGCCGCTTCCTCTGGCACATCTCGCGCCAACGCCTTATCTAGGCGCCCGGGCGGATTGGGCCCAATCGTAAAAACAAGCGGCGATGTCATGGCCGAAGACCCCTACAAAGCTGACGGAGTTTCCGCCGAAGAGGCGCGCGGCCTCGTATTTCTGCGCCGTCTGGTGACGGTGCTGACCGTGGTGATGATCGGGGGCGTTCTAGCGATCGTCGCCCTCCTTGTCATCCGCTTGGGCGATGGCCCTGCGACCATTGCTGTTCCCGCTCAGATCGCCCTGCCCGACGGCACCCGCGCCATTGCGGTAACACAAACGGCCTCAAACATTCTCGTCGTCACGGAAACCGAGAACCTTCTGATCTTTGACGCCTCGGGCACCGAGCTTTTGGGCGCGGTCCAACTTGGCGATTTCATCGAAACAACCGACTAAGGCGCGCCTGCGCTTGTCGTGTCGTCCATCAATCTGAAGAGAGTGGTACCACCTCCCCGGCTCGAACGGGGGACCTCCTGATCCACAATCAGGCGCTCTAACCAACTGAGCTAAGGCGGCACGCCGCTGCACATATCCAGCGCCGCGCTCCGTTGCAAGTGTCTTACAGCCGGAATTGACGCTGATTGGGCACCTTAGATACCGCAACGGGGCTTGCGGCGCAAACGAGCGCTGCGGTACACGGCAGCCCTGCAAAGGAGGCCACCATGGGCATCAATACCGAACGCGATCTCGAAGCCAATCTCCAGATCGGGCCGACGGATCAGGGCATGGTCCGGCTCTTCATCGAAGCGGGCGGCCTAGAGGTTCCCATGGACTTTGAACCCGACGAGGCGCGCGAAATCGCGGAAGAGATCCTTGCCGCGGCCAAAGTGGCCGAAAGCGCCAAGCGCTAGCCTCCGCGCTCAGCCCCAAACCAATGCCAGATCAGGATCACGCGCTGCGTGGTGACGCAGCGCCGCATGACGCGCGAATTTCTGGGTCATGACCTTGCGCCGTGCAGGCGCCAGTTTCGTCTCGGGACCCATGCGTATGATCTCCGCGTCATAGGCATCTGCGATAATCAGGCCGGTGTCATCTGGCAGCAGGTCCGTCGGGAACGCCTCGTCTACGGCCCAAAAATACCGGTCACACCACTCCAAATAGCCCTGCCACTTGTGATCCGACGTGAAATCGGCCCGGGATGACTTGCATTCGATGATCCAAACCTCGCCTTTGGGCCCCAGCGCCATCACGTCGACGCGCAAGCCTGAGGTAGGCACAAGCTCTTCCACCGTCACGAAATCGAAGCTGAGCATGTGGCGGCACACACCTCGCGCCAAAAGCTGGCCCGGGCGTGGCTGGACGGCTGCGGTGGTGGCGAGAGATGTTCGCGTATCGTTCATGCCTCAATAGTGAACGAATTACGAACAAATGCAAGAAATTGTCGTCCGAGGCTCACTCGCCTCAGACAGTGATGGAATGATCCGCGATCGTGGCACGGTCCTCGGCGGTCATCACGTCCTCATCGGCTGTGAGGGCATGCATGGCCGCAACGACTTCGTGCAAAAGGGTCATTTCTTCGTCGGTAAATTCGCGATCCGCCCGGGCAAAGCCCGCCAATGTCCTAGACCCTTCTGACAACACAGCTGCGCCTACTCCGTAAGCAAGTCCGTGTTCCGCTGCCTTTTCAAACACCCCTCCGGGATCTTGGTCTGCGAGCTCGGACCAGCGTACCACGCCGTCATTCGAGAACCCCCAAGCCACAGCCGGATCCCGCATCACCAGCCCCTGGGAGCTATAATATTCATTCCAAGCAGGAGGATAGGTTTGAAAGAGATACGTCGGAGAGGTGAAACGCACGTGAAGCCCCACGGCGTAGCCGGAGGGGCAGTTCTCCTCCAAAATAGCGAGTTGACTTGCAAGACTTCTGTTCATTGCGATGGACCTTCGGCTCACTCGGCGCTAGCGTTGGCTATAGAACAAGTAGCGTTACTCAAGCTCGTAGGCGGTGTCGAGGTTTAAGCAAACGCGGGAGAACGCCCGACACAGTAAGGATCACATGTCTGGCTTCGACGATTTCGCGCAGTTAGCGCCCAATGGGCACTATGTTGCGCTTCGGGTTCGGTTCACCTCGCCGTTCCATGAAGAAAATCGTCTGCCTGAAGCTTGGATCACTGAATATACTGCCGACGGGCTCATGGTCTTTGATCCGATCATGCAATGGGTCTTCAGTCAGACAGGTGCGATCCGGTGGAGCGCGCTCAGTATCAAAGATCCCCATGGTATTTTGGCTCGCGCGGCCCGTCACAAGCTCAACTACGGTGTGGCGGCCTCAACTCAGGACGCTATGACCGGCGAACGCAGCTTTGGCATCTTTGCCCGTGAAGATCGCGAGTTCACCGACGATGAGATAGCAGAGCTCATGGGCACGCTTGCAGAGCACCATCGCACGAGACGTCGCCCCCAAGGCCTGACCGAAGCAGAATGCGAAGCGCTCACGTTGATCCGAAATGGCGAACGGCTCAAAGGCATTGCCCATAACCTTGGGATCACCGAGAGCGCGGTGAAGGCGCGCCTGGTCAGCGCAAAACGAAAGCTTGGCGCTCGCACCTCCGTTCACGCGGTGTCCTTGGCGGCCGAAGCCGGCTTGATCTGATCACAGAGCTGCGCGCCGCTCTTGTTCTTCCTGGCTTGCACCCCTAGGTGAGGGGCTGGCGGGTACTGCCCTTCTCGTGACGGCTAAATTCCGGTGGCCTTAAGCAACTCCGAGGGAGCTGGCTCTGTCAGGATCCTGGTCCTGTTACCTGGCGCCCACCTGTATATACAGGTCCTCGGGAATTTTGCGCGCCGCACGGCTGCGACTGCGGGCCCGCCACTACCACCCCTGCCCTTTGCAAAAATTCTGCAACTGGCGCGACGGAACGCGCGCGCTAGCTCGTTCAAGAACCAGTTGCCAGCAAAGGAGCATAGGCAAAATGCCGACGTACCCCCCGTTCAAACAATGCGTCCCTTCCACAAAGAACACGTCCCTTGCGCGAGGTCTGTCTCTCTTCGCCGGGGCGGGAGGGCTTTTGCTGGCAACGACACTCCCTGCGGCCGCTGACGTCATCGTTCGCTTCATCGAATCCGCCCCAAAAGACCGGTTCATCATCGAGCAGGCGGGCGCATGTGAGAGCGGCCCCCTTGATGTGGTGATCGATCTGGCGCCCGCGGGCCTGATCTTTGACACGACCGCCACTGGCGCGGGCGTTGAGGTCTTCCAACCCTTTGAGGTCGCCGAAGGCGGCGACGCGCTCGAAGAAGCCGTGGCCCCTACGGATGGGGACCAGGCCGTGACGCTGCGCCTTGCCTCCCTCACGGACGGCAGCCGGTTCGCCTTCACGGTTGATGTCGATGACACAAATGAGGCCTCGGCGCTCGGTCAGATCCGCGTGGCGGGTTCCGAGATTGCTGGCGCTGTTCTGTCTGTGAACGGCAGCGAAGCACCATTCGCGGACGACGCGACAGCGCGCGTGGCGCTAGCCTGTTCCTGAACCCTCTGGCGCCAACTCATCCATCCATTGCCCGATCCGGGCCATCCACTCACGGACCTCGGGTGAGTTGCCGCCATGGTGCAGGAACGCATGCTCCTCACCTTCCGCAGTCCAGAGCGTCGCGCCGCGACCGGCCATGTGCTCAGCTAGCAGTCGCGCGTCATCTCTGAGCGGATCACATGCGGCCTCGATAATCAGCACAGGCGCGCCCTCACGTGGCACGTCGGCTTGCACCTGATCGCCCGTCGCGCCGAGGCGGGCGTACATCGCTGCAATTGCCGCGGAGTGAAGCGAGGGGTTGCCCGGGCCGTGCTCGTCGATGCTGCCTGACGCGAGCACACCATAGGCCGGATAAAACGTAGCCACGCCCAAGACCCCGTCCGTGTCAGCCTGAGCTGCCCAAAGCGCCATGGCCCCGCCAGCGCTGTCACCTGCGATGAAGACAGACTCCTCGAAGGTCGCAAGCGCGGCTCGCGCGGCATCGCGTTGCGCGGGATAGGGATGCTCTGGCGCCAGCGGGTAGCTTGCCGAAAGAACCCTGCGCCGCGCGGCCTTTGCCAGAAAAGCGCAGAGTGCGCGGTGCGTGCCGGGGCTGCCCAGCATCCAGCTTCCACCATGAAAATAAAGGATCGGCGCACGGCCCTCTGCGCCCGGTGGCGTGAAGGCAAGGCCATTTAGCCCACGGGGCAGCTCATCCGAGACAGCCACATCCTCAGGTGCAGTCTTGTCGAGGGGGGCGCGTTCGGCCACGTAGGCGGCGCGGAGGACGACCGGGTCGCCATCAACCCAGTCGAGATCGTTCATGCGAAGGCTTCAGGCCGCGCCTCGCGGGCCATGTGATCGAGCACCGCGTTCACAAAGCGGCTCTCTTTGCCTTCCGGGAAGAAGGCAGAGACCACATCGAGAAATTCCACGATAACCACACGTGGCGGCGTCTCAGCCTCGATCATCTCCGCGCCCGCGGCACGGAAAACGGCGCGGAGCGTCGGATCGATCCGCCCAATCGGCCATTTGGCCACGAGGGCGCGGTCGGTCATTTGGTCGATCTTGGCCTGTTCATTCACCGCGCGGTCGACGAGCGAACGGAAGAGGTCGACATCGCCTTCCTGCATCTCGCCCTCGTCATAGATCGCGCCGAAACGGTGATCCTCGAACTCGCGCTCCACGCTGTCGGCGGATTGGCCGGAGGCCTCCATCTGAAAGAGCGCCTGCACCGCGTAGAGGCGGGCCGCGCTTTTCATCTTACGTTTCTGGTTGTTCGAAAGGGTCATGCGATCCGCGTAGCATCCGAAGGTTTAAATCCGATGTCGCCTTTCGGCCCACCCCATTTACGCTGAAGCGCCAGCAGGTGCAGCGCGGCTTCGGCGGCGGCGCCAGCCGTGTTCAAACGCGTCACATCTGCGCGTTCCTCGGCCTGCTCCATATTCTCGACGGTGATGATCC
>JBCBFV010000099.1:0-8348 GCA_038527425.1 Pseudomonadota bacterium | reverse complement strand
GCACCGCGGGCCAGTTGAGGCGAGCGGCGACTTGTTCGATATGCGTGGATTTACCGGTGCCGTGGTAGCCCTGGATCATCACGCGACGGTTGTTGTTGAAGCCCGCCAGGATCGCGAGCGTCGTGTCAGGGTCGAACTTGTAGGTCGAGTCGACGTCAGGCACGCGGTCGCTTGCGTCTTCGAAACCACGCACGACCATGTCGCTGTCGATGCCAAACACCTCACGCACGGAGATTTCGCGGGTCGGTGTCATATCGAGATCGAGGGATCCGTCGGCCATACTACTTTCCTATTTGTTCTCGCCTCGCCGGCGCCCCTCGTGCCTCATATCTGAGGGCAGGGCAAGGGGCCCACGGGCGTCTCGTCGCTTTCGATGGCAGATAGAGCCGCTCGGCCCGGTGCCCACCCACCTAGCGCCTCGGACGCCGAATATTTGTTCGGCTTTTCGTACCCTGTCGCCTGACCGATCTACTGGGGCGGCTGCGGGTGATGCCTGCACCGGTGGCTTGCGTGCTTTCAACGTGCCCGCTACGGGTTAAGGATGGACGTCAGCCAAGAAATCGAAAGCTGTCTCGCGCGGATGGCACTCGGCGAACAAACGGCCTTCGACCAACTCTATGCCGTGACGGCTGGCCCCCTTTTCGAGATGTGTCTTGCAATTGCCCAGGAAGATGGCCTCGCGACGCAGGCGCTCGAAGAGGCCTTTGTCACCATGTGGTCAAGCGCGGGAGAGTACCGTGCCCAAGGCGTGAGTGCCGCCGCTTGGGTTGCTGGTGTCGCGCGCGATGCGGCGGTTCAAGCACTACCTAGCGGCGGAGATAAAAGCGTTCCAGATGAGGGGCTTAGCGCCGTCTTTCAGGGGCAGGGGACACCACCGCCAGCGGCGTTGAAGGCGGCGCTGGATCGACGCCTCTTTGGAAAGCTTTCGACCGGTCAGACCCTTCTACGCTGGGCGCTTGGGGCTGTTTTCGGCGCCGCCGCCGCTGGGGCGGTCGCCTTCGTCGGCATCGTCTACGTGATCCCGTCGATGACCCAGACTGTCCTAGAAGCTCGGCTTGAGGGGGAGCGCGGCTTCGCCTTCTCCGCCCGATACGAGAGCGCCAACGGATCGCTCAGCGTCGCGCGCCTCGCTGGAGCGAGCTTGGAGGCTCGCGATCAACAGCTCTGGCTCGCCGTGCCGGGGCGGCCTCCGCTGGCGCTTGGGCTGCTTGATGCACAGGGGCGGCTGATCGCAGATCTAAGCGCAGCGCCTCCAGACGCCCTTTTGGACGCCGTGCTGATCGTCTCCGACGAGGTTTCGGGCGGCGCGGCAGCGGGCGCAGGACCCAGCGAGATCCTCGCCGCAGGGCCGCTTTCAGACCGCTAGTCGGGCCAAGCATCTCGTTAACCGAAATATTTTCTCACAGAGAGTTTCATTTCGCGAAGCCGTCGTCATGCTTACCTCTGGGTCAGCAAGGAAAGGGACCGAGTATGACTTCTGATCTGACGCGCCGTGGGCTCATTGCTTCAGCCGTAGCTTTCGCGGCTGTCGGCGGCACTGCTATCTCAAACGCGCGCGCCGCGACGGGCTCTTTCGAAGTCACGCGCACCCCGGCGGAATGGAAAGCCATGCTGACCCCGCAGGAGTACAAGGTGATGCGGCGCGAGGGGACAGAACGCCCGTTCTCCTCGCCACTCGACAAGTTCTATGAAGCGGGCACCTATCACTGCCGCGGTTGCGATCTTCCGGTCTATTCGTCGAAAGCCAAATACGACAGCGGCACGGGCTGGCCGTCGTTCTACGAATCCCTCCCACGCGCCATCGGCACGAAGATTGATCGCAAGCTCATCGTGGCGCGTACGGAATGCCATTGCCGCCGTTGCGGCAGCCACTTCGGCCACATCTTCAACGATGGGCCAGCGCCTACGGGCAAAAGACACTGCCTCAACGGTGTCAGCCTCGTTTTCCGCGCGGCCTGAGAAAAGATTCAAAAAAGGTCATAGCTGCCTAAATTTCGCCGAAAGTTCGGGGTATCTCCCGACTCGGGGATGATCTGAAGACGAGTGACGAATGTTGTTTACCGCGTTCAGTCCGGCGGAACGGACTGTTTTAACGGCTTATGCCGGCCTTTCGGCTGCCGGTGCCCTCTTGGGCTTTGACGCCCTGAAAGAGCTGCAAGCCATGGACGAGTTGGTCGGCGTCACCGCCGGCAACTGGCTATCCACAGCGCTCGCTGCGCTGGGTGCTTTGCTGGCCGTCATCATTTTACGTGAGAGCTTTGGCCGCCCGGGATTCTGGGGTGCCTGCCAGGCAATCGTGTCTGGTGGCGTCGCGACCTGCCTGATGGGCATTATCGCGGGCACGATGCTGTTGCCGGTCTATGGGACGATGTTTGGTCCATGGTTGATCATCGTCACCATCATCGTAAAGCCCTGGCTGATGGTGCCGTGGTCAATGGCGCTCTACGCATTTCACCTTGCCCGCGCAGAATACGCGGCCGAGCAAGACACGATCTATCGCTACGTCCCCAAGATCGACGCTACTTGAAGAACCGGCTGTCTTTGATCTGATCCCAGGCCCAGACGACTTCGGAGAGCTGCTCCTCCTGCGAGCGGTCTCCCCCATTCATGTCGGGGTGCAGCACCTTGATGAGGGCTTTGTAGGCCTTGCGGATCTCCGCCTTGGTGGCGTTGTCCTTCACTTCGAGGATCTCGACCGCGCGGCGCTCGGTTGCCGGAAGGCGCCGCGTCCCGCTTGTTGCTTTGCCTGGGTTCCGCGTTGCGTTTGACCCCAACACTTGGTGCGCGTCATCGATGCCAAGACGGGCCCAGGCACGCTCTTCAGCGGATTGCTTGAAGGGCTTTGTCTCACGCTCCCAGACACGGTCCTTATCGACCTGGTCCATGTATTCCTGTTCGGTGGAGCCGTCGAAGGCGTTCCAGTTCAGGTTGTATTCCCGCACGTGGTCTTTGCAGAACCACCAGTATTCATCGGTGCTGTCAGGGCTCTTGGGCGCGCGATATTTGCCCGGCTCGTTGCAGCCAGGCTTGTCGCAGATGCGCGTAGATGTCTCGAAGGCACCAGACATGCCCCGGCGGCCACGGGTGTTTTTCTTCTTCGCGGAAGACACTGACATGTCGAAACCGAACGGATCGTCCTTAGACATCGCGGCACTCCTTTCCGACTCGGAGGGTGGAGTTTAAGGTCTATCGCGCGAGGATAAAGAGGCGGGGACGAAAAAGTTGGGGATTGCAGCCGAGATGGAGGCGCGCCTGCGGGACGCGCTGGCGCCGACGGAGATGCAGCTGATCGATGAAAGCGAGAGCCACCGGGGCCATGCAGGCTACCAAGAGGGGGGCGAAAGCCACTGGCGTCTGGTCATCTCAAGCGCCGCGTTGACCGGCAGCCCTGTCGCCAAGCACCGCGCAATCTATGCGGCGCTCGGCAAAGATATCATGGCCCGCATTCACGCATTAGCCATCGAAATCAGGTAGTTACTCTGCTGCGATTTTTCGCGCGCGCTTCTGAGCTGCGCGAACTGCAAGCGCCGGATTCACCACGCGAGGCGCAAGAGGCGCTGAGGGCATCAAGTCCTTGACGATCTTGTCGATGCTCTGACGCTTGGGAGCGGGCGGCGTGTGTGGGGCAGCGGCGTCGCCACCTGCCTCGGCCACTGGCGCATCGATTTCTGGTGAAACCGGATTCTCAAGCATCAGCGGGCCTTCGTCGGCCTCCGTCACCTCGCCATGCATCGCCGTTTCCTGCCGGCCTGTCTCATGCGCCGTCGCTTCGGCGCGCACCTCGTCAGGCAGGTTCGCCGCAGCGGGCCCAGGGATACGACGGCGGAAGATCAGGACATTCTGGAAGACAGTGTGCTTCGAGGCGAAGCCCACACGTTCCTCTGCGGGCATGGTGTCAGCGCGCACATAGTGCCAGCCTTCCGCCCCAAGCTCGTTCATCGTGGTTTCAATGATATGGGCAAAGCTTGCGCCACCGTCACTGGTGCCGCCGAGCCCCTTGGTTTTCACTGGCGTTGGAACAACGCGATACTGGTACTTGTCCATTACACTCCCCCACGTCGTGTACGGTAGACAGATTTACAGCAGCCGCAATTTCACCGCGTCGAAACGGAGCGTTGCCAGAACGCGGTCAATTGGAGCTTTCGAAAAAAAAGGCGACCGGAGCCGCCTTTTTGGGTTTCGTTGGTCGACGCTTACGCTGCAGCGGCGTTGCGACGGCGCAGGCCGAAGACAGCGCCGAGGCCCGCAAGCAGAAGCAGGCCGCCCGCAGGAAGCGGAACCGGCGCGATGGAGACCGTGTCGATCAGAGCGCCGCAGTTGCCGCAGCCATCATAGGCAGAGCCGCCAGTCGCGCCGAAGGTCAGCGCAAAGGTGCTCGCGTCGAGGACGACGAAGGTCGTCGTGATCTCGGTCCACACGCCCCACTGGTAGTCGTCATTCGGCGCACCAGTGACCAGCTCAGAGAAGATCTCGGAGTTGTCGGCGGTGTCCGTCAGGCTCCACTCGAGGTCGTTGGTCGTCGTGTCATCGTCGTTGACCCGCGGGCTGTACCAGAAGGTCAGTTCCCACGCACCACGCGTCAGGTTGATCAGTTGAGTGATCGAGGAATCCTGGTTCGTGTCGAGTTCGACGTAGTTGTCGCCCGTGTGGGCGTTTACAGCACCGATGGTGGGATCCGTCTGAATCTCAACATTGGGACTGCCGGTCCAGCCTGGCACGCCCGGGAAGATTTCCCAGTTGCCATTGATCGTCTGGCCACCCAGATCCTCAAAGCTGCCGTTTGTGATGGTTGTTGCCGATGCCGGCAAGGCGAGGGCGACGACAGTGGCCGCCGCAGCAATAATCGCACGCATTTGTTCACCCCTTAAAGAACGTGGCATTTTTATGGCGGAAGATGCCGTTCAAAGGAATGGTCAAATTGTCAGAAATTTCCCCATAAACCCAAGAATTATTGGTTAACGGGAAACAATAGGGGCTGCGGCCCAAAATTGGGCCGCAAACTGAAACGCTCCGATTGGGCTCAGAGGCCGAGTTTTTCTTTGACGATCTGGTTCACAGCAGCTGGGTTCGCCTTGCCACCTGTGGCCTTCATCACCTGCCCAACGAACCACCCGGCAAGCTTCGGGTTGTCCTTGGCCTTCTCGACCTGGGCTGGGTTTGCGGCGATGATCTCGTCCACGGCGGTCTCGATCGCGCCGGTGTCGGTGACCTGCTTCATGCCGCGGGCTTCCACGATTTCAGCTGGGTCGCCGCCTTCGGTGTAGACGATCTCGAAGAGGTCCTTAGCAATCTTGCCAGAGATATCGCCCTTCTTGATCAGCGCGATGATCCCTTTGAGCTGGGCAGGCAACACGGGGCTGTCAGAGAGCTCCCGGTCGTCCTTTTTGAGGCGCCCGAAGAGGTCGTTGATCACCCAGTTGGCGGCCAGCTTGCCGTCGATCTCGGCCACTTCCTCGAAGAAGGCGGCGGCGTCGGTTTCGGCGGTCAGCACGCTGGCGTCGTAGTCCGACAGCCCAAAGTCCGCGATGAAGCGCGCCTTCTTGGCGTCCGGCAGTTCCGGCAGGTCGGAGGCGATGTCATCGACCCAACCCTGTTCAATCTCCAAAGGAAGGAGGTCAGGGCAGGGGAAGTAGCGGTAATCGTGCGCCTCTTCCTTGGAGCGCATGGAGCGGGTTTCGCCCTTCACCGTGTCGAAGAGGCGGGTCTCCTGCACGATCTCACCGCCGTCTTCGACGATGGCGATTTGGCGGCGCGCCTCATATTCGATAGCCTGCTGAATGAAGCGCATGGAGTTCATGTTCTTGATCTCGCAGCGCGTGCCCAGATGGCTGAAATCGCCCGTTTCATAATAGCGTTCATAGGCGCCGGGCGTGCAGACGGATACGTTTACATCCGCGCGCAGGTTGCCGTTTTGCATGTTGCCGTCGCAGGTGCCGAGATAGCGCATTATCTGGCGGAGCTTGGCCACATAGGCGGCTGCTTCCTCAGGCCCGCGGATGTCAGGGCGGGAGACGATCTCCATCAACGCCACGCCCGTGCGGTTGAGGTCCACGAAGGACATATGCGGGTCCATATCGTGGATGGATTTACCGGCGTCCTGCTCAAGGTGGATGCGCTCGATACGGACCATACGTGCAGTCCCGTCGCCCAGTTCCACCAGCACCTCACCTTCACCCACGATCGGTTCGTAAAGCTGGGAGATCTGATAGCCCTGCGGCAGGTCAGGGTAGAAATAGTTCTTACGGTCGAACGCGCTCTTGAGGTGGATCTCAGCCTTCAGGCCGAGGCCCGTGCGCACGGCTTGTGCCACGCATTCCTCGTTGATGACGGGCAGCATGCCGGGCATGCCCGCGTCAACGAAAGCCACATTCGAATTCGGCTCCGCCCCAAAGGTCGTGGACGCGCCGCTGAAGAGCTTCGCATTCGTGGCCACCTGGGCATGGACCTCCATCCCGATGACGAGTTCCCAATCCTGCTTCGCGCCCTGGATGGTGCGCGGCTTAGGCGGCGTGATGTCGAGCATGGGGGCCTCCGGTCCGATCTGACCCGCGCGGTGTAGCCTCAGCCGCAGGAACGCTCAAGCGCGTTTGGGCAGGTTTTCTGACGCGATTTCATACCAAGCGGGGGGGCGGCGGTGAGAGCAAGAAACCTCGGCACAGCACCGCCAGAGCCGCCCGCGGGTCTCCGCTGGCGCCCTGGGCCCCGGGCTTGCCTAACGCCACTTTTTTGTGCAGGCTCCTCCGGTTCGCGACCGGGGGGTGCGCAAGATGCGAGTTATTATGTTGTTTTTGGCGGCTTTTCTGCCGTCTGGCGTTTTTGCTTTAGAAGAGATCCGGCCGAAAGAGCGGCCAGCCTATGAGCCCGTGACGTTGCCTGAAGGGGTGGAAAATATCCGTCCCAACATGCGCGACACGTCGCTGCCTCATACGCGGTGGGCGCATTTGGGTGGGTCAGATGTTTGGACACGGGTGCTGGAAGCGTCGCTTAAGGATCATGGGGCCTCGATGGTCTCAACGGTGCCCAGCGACATCGACAGCTGGTGTCCAGCTTACCGCGAGAACGGGCCTGAGAGGCGTCGGGCGTTCTGGGTGGGTCTGATCTCGGCCTTGGCAAAACATGAAAGCACCTACCGGCCGCGAGTGTCGGGCGACAATGGGCTCTCGCACGGGTTGCTGCAGATAAGGTCTGGGACAGCGCGGGCCTATGGCTGCAGGGCGAAATCGCGGTCGGCGCTGCTTGACCCGACGGAGAACCTGAGCTGCGCGATTACCATCATGGCCCGCACCGTGGCGCGCGACCACGCCGTGGCGCGCAAAGCCAGCGGTGGGCGCGGTGGGCCGGGTGCCGATTGGGGGCCTTTTGTCCAACGCGCTAAACGCGAAGACATGCGTGGCTGGGTCCGAAGTCAAAGCTATTGCACGCCGCTCGCCTCCATCAGGCCCCGCGCGCGGCCATATGAGGTTGCTGACGCTGGGTAAGACTTCCCGCCCGCAGGCCAGCCGCCTAGGCTGAGCGCGCAAAGGGAGATCTAGTCAGATGCAACGTATCCTGATGGGCCTTGGTGTGCTCGGCCTCTTGGCCGCCACGCTGATCGTGGTGCTCTTCGTCAATTACTTCCGTTATCAGCTACCGCCTGCGCCGGAAGGGCTGCCCGAGGTGGAGGTGGCCGAGGTTGACGCCGATGCCATCGCGTCCCGGATGAGTGCCGCGCTCCAGTTCAAGACGATCTCCAACAGCGACTACGATCAGGTGGACTACGCGCCCTATGAGGCGTTCCTGGACTGGGTGGTCGAGACCTATCCCAACGTCCACGCCACGATGGAGCGTGAGTTCATCAACCGCACGCCGATCTACCGGTGGCCGGGCGCTGACGCGTCTCTGCCGCCGGTTCTTTTCACCGCCCACTACGACGTTGTGCCCGTGCCGGACGAAACGCTCGCCAACTGGGATGTCGACCCATGGGCTGGCGAGATCAAGGACGGCTTCATCTGGGGCAGGGGCGCCCTTGATGACAAGCAATCAGTGATCGGCTTGCTTGAAGCCGCGGAATCCATGATCGCGGACGGCCGCACGCCGTCGCGCGATATCTGGTTCATCTTTGGCGAAGACGAAGAGGTCGGCGGCCAAAAGGGCGCCGTAGCCGCGACGGCGGCGCTCCAAGAACGTGGTCAGCGTTTCTCCTGGATGCTCGACGAAGGCTCCATGATCTTTGACGACGTCTTGCCGGGCCTGCCAGCGCCCGTGGCCTCGATCAATGTGGCCGAAAAGGGCTATGTGACGCTCGACCTCATCGCCACGGGGCAAAGCGGGCATTCCTCGCTGCCGCCAGCAGAGACCGCGGTGGGTAT
>JBCBFV010000098.1:0-8355 GCA_038527425.1 Pseudomonadota bacterium | reverse complement strand
ATCGGTCAGGAATTCAGGGAGGAGGATCGAGGCATAGAGCTCCGGATCCTCTTCGAGTTCAGGCCGCAGGATCGCCATGAGCGCACGCGGGTCATCCACGTCGCACAGGCCTGCGAAAATCTCCCGGTTGAAGAGGCCTTGGAGACCACCGCCGCCCAGCGCGTCGACCATCATCTCATCGTCCATGCAAAGGCGGTCGGCCTCGGTGCACATGTTCAGGATGCGGTCGTAGATGCCTTCCTCCAGCGCGTGGAAGGACGACACCTCTTTGAAGATCGAGGGGCGCGCGAGCTCGTTGAACGTCGCGTCGTCGAGGATGCCTGCGGATGCGGCACGCATCTCATCAGCCCAAGCGGCGAACTCTTCTTCGGTCTCGTAGCTTTGCACTTCGAACCGCATCTGGCTGAAGCCTGCGCCGCTGTAGTTGGCGGAGAAGCCATCGTAGGTGCCCGGCGCGTTTAGAACGGCGTTAAGCTCAGTCTGCATGCCCGCCATCGCGTAGATCATGCCCGCCATATCGGGGATGTAGAAGGCGTTCATCACCGTGTTCGAGGTCAGGTGGAACTCCACCGGACGGTCCTTGATCACGGCCATCTCACCCACGGTGGCGATCTGCTCCTCGGGGTAGATGAAGAGCCACTTCCAATCGAGCGCGATGACTTGCACCTGCATGGGCTCGATTTCTTCAGTGATCGGCGTGTTCTCGTCGATCCGCGTCAGATCTGCGTAGGGGTCAAGGCGGTGGGTGGCGACCCAGGTGAGGCCCGCGAGCACCACGATGATGGCCAGCGGGACCGCCCAAATGACGATCTCTAGGCTGATGGAATGACCCCACTCAGGCTCGTACCGCGCCTTTTCGTTGCTCTGACGATACTGCCAGGCAAAGAACACGGTGAGCGCCATGACCGGCCCGATGACGAGCATCATCATGATCGTCGCGTAGACGATGAGATCGCCCTGTTGGGCGGCCACGTCACCTGCGGGATTGAGCAACACCAGATTGCATCCGCTCAGCAGTCCGACGGCTGCCAAAGCTAAAAGAGGGCGAAGTTTGCGTAGCAAGACCGAGGTCATGGGGCACACACCTGCGTCGTTGTTCATTTCTGCGGGAGCTGCCTTAAGCCTCGGGTGGCTTTTCGGGGGCGCGCTCCGCTCCTATCACGCTATGTAGGCGGGGTCAGTAATGCTGCACTGCAACAAAACCACGCACCCGCTGGACGTTGCGTCCTTGTTTCGCGCGCTATGTAAGGTAGAGCAGACAGCACCAACGGACAGGTTTCGAGGCCCACGCAATGTCAGATTCCAGTGCGACACACGAACACACCGCCACCCTCGATGAGGTGATCACCACGGTGATTATGTCTCGCGTGACGGACTTTTTTGGCTTCTTTGTCTACGGCATTGCCTGCGTTTTGGTGTTCCCACAGCTGTTCTTCCCGATGGTTGGCGCCGTTGAAGGCACGATGTTGGCCTTTGTCACCTTCGCCATCGCGTTCGTGGTGCGGCCATTCGCCCAGCTAGGTGGGCGCGCCATTCAGCGGCGTATCGGCAAGATTGCCAAAATCACCATCGCCCTCTTCATTTTGGGGACGTCCACAGTCGCGATTGGCCTCTTGCCGGGCTATGAGCGGATCGGTTGGGCGGCGCCGGCGGCGCTGATCGCATTGCGCATTGCGCAAGGCGTGGGCCTTGGCCTCGGCTGGGACGGGATTACGCTCCAGCTGCGCAACGCGGCGCCCGAGGGCTACGAGGCGCGCTATGCCATGGTGGCCCAGCTCGGCGGGCCCTTCGGTTTCGCCGTGGCGGCCTCGCTCTTTTACGTGCTGACCGGCTTCCTGACGGTCGAGGAGTTCTACCAATACGGCTGGCGCTTTGCGTTCTTTGCCGTGATGGCCGTGAACGTGGTGAGCCTTTTTGCCCGCATTCGTCTCCTCCAGACGGACTTCGGCGGCGACGAGGAAAGCTTCAAGATGGCCCCGTTCTGGGAGCTTGTCACAACCCAGTGGCGCCCGATCGTTCTGTCCACGCTGCTGCCCATCGCGTCCTATGCGCTCTTCCACATGGTCACGATCTTCCCGCTGGCCTACCAGCTTCTCTATGGGTCGGCCTTTATCGAGACGATCCTGCTCTGGCAGCTTATCGGTGCGGGCTTTGGTATCGTCACGGTTATCGCCTCCGGCTTTATCGCCGACAAGGTGGGGCAGCGCGTTGTCCATTGGGCCGTGACGCTGGCTATCGTCCTGCTTTGCTTGACGATTACGACGCTCGACACGAACCCGGCGATCTACATCATCTTGGGTTTCATCCTGCTTGGTTTCTCCTACGGGCAGGCCTCCTCCATTGTGCCGGGTCGCTTCCCGAAGCGCTTCCGCTACTCCGGCTCGGCGCTGGCGACGAACCTGTCTTGGATTTTTGGCGCGGCCTTTGCCCCCCTCGCAGGTCTTGGCCTGACATGGGCCTTCGGGCTCTGGGCCGCCTCGCTCTACCTGCTTTCGGGCGTGGTGGTGACGACGATCACGCTCTACGTGCTCGGCCGGCAGGAGCGTCAGGAGCTTGATTACGGATAATGTCAATCTGGATTGACACACCATAGCCTCCATGCGTTACACTGGACCTGTTCCAGTCCGCATAAGGGGCACCCCATGAATATCTTGTTCGGCTCCGTCACCGGCACCGCTGAAAACCTGGCTCGCTCTGCGGCCAAACTGGCCCGCGCGCGGGGGCATGACGTCAACATCACTGAGCTTGATGAGGTCTCGATGGATGACCTCGCCACGATGGATGATGTGCTCATCGTTGTGTCGACCTATGGCGAGGGCGAGATGCCCTTCAACGCAGAGCTCTTCTGGGACGAGATCGAGGCCGCGCCACCCGTGCTGCAGGGCCTGAAATACGGCGTGCTTGCACTGGGCGACACGGCCTATGAACAGTTCTGCCAGGCTGGCAAAGATATCGATGCGATGCTGGAAGCCTGCGGCGCCACGCGCCGCGTCGACCGCGTGGATTGCGATCTGAACTACGAAAAAGACGCGCAAGCCTGGATAGAGGCTGCGATCCCCATGGCAGGCGACGGCGAGGTCGTCAGCGTGGAGGCTTTGGCCGAGGAAGAGGAAGAAGAGGCGTGGTCGCGCTCTAACCCCTTCCCGGCACTCATTCTCGAAAACCGGAAGCTCTCGGGAGAGGGTTCGACGAAGGATATGCGCCACATCGTGCTCTCGCTTGAGGGCTCGGGCCTGACGTACGAGGCGGGCGATTGTGTGGGCATCGTGCCCAAGAATGATCCGGAGCTCGTGCAGCAATTCCTGCGCCGTTTGAACAAGACATGGGTCACGCGCCTGCCGGGTTATGACGTGCCCTTGGGTGAACTGCTGACCTCGCGTCTTGAGATTCTGACGCCGTCGAAGGCGCTGATTGATGGCGTGGGCGCTGTGGTGCAGGACGCGGATCTCCAAACCGCGCTGAATGGAACGCGGGAGGAATACGAGGCCTACTTCTGGGGCAAGGACGTGATCGACGTGCTCAACATCGATCCGCGTCTCGTGGTGGGGGCGGACATCCTGATCCCGCTCCTTAGTCCGCTGCAGCACCGGTCCTATTCCATCGCTTCCACACCTGTGTGCCACGGCGACGAGGTGCACCTGACCGTCGCCGCTGTGCGGTGGGAGAGTGAGCGCAGCTATGGCGGCGTCTGTTCCACCTTCCTCGCCGACCGGCTGGAGGAGGGGGAGACGGCAGGCCTCTTCCCGATCCCGAACAAACGTTTCCGTGTGCCCGCGCCTGATGTGCCCATGATCATGGTGGGCCCCGGCACCGGCATCGCGCCCTATCTGGGCTTCCTCGCGGAACGCTACGCGGCGGGGGCCAAAGGCGAAACTTGGCTCTACACCGGCGACCGCAACCGCGACTGCGATCATTGCTATGAGGAGGAGCTTGTGGGTTTTGAGGCCTCTGGCGCTCTCAGTCACCTGCGCCTCGCGTTTTCACGGGATGGCGCGCAGAAGACTTACGTACAGCACCTGATGGCCGAAGACGGCGCAGCCCTTTGGCAAGCGATCGAGGCCGGGGCCCATATCTATCTCTGCGGCGATGCCAAGCGCATGGCGCCGGATGTCGAGGCAACGCTGGTGCGCATCATCGCGGAGCACGGCCAGATGACGGAGCGCTATGCCGAGGATCGGTTGGCGCAACTGCGCCGCCAGGGCCGCTACGTGAAAGACGTCTACTAACGCTTACAGATGTAGGCCTGCGCCGAGCCCCCTTAGAGCGGCTTCCTGGAATGCTTCGCCTTGGGTGGGGTGGGCGTGGATCGTCTCGGCGATATCTTCGAGCCGTGCGCCCATCTCGATGGCCAGCGTAAAGGCAGCCGAAAGCTCCGCCACGCCCGCGCCTACGGCCTGCGCGCCCATGATGGCATGATCCGCCTCGCGGTAGACCACCCGGACGAAACCATCGTCGCGGTCGAGCGTTAGCGTGCGGCCATTGGCGGCCAACGGGAACTCAGCGCTGCTGCAGCCTTCTGCGTCGGGCGCGGCGCCGACAGAGAGGATTTCCGGGTCCGTGAAGCAGATAGCCGGGATCGCTTGTTTGTCCCACACCGCAGGCTGGCCTGCGATATGCGCGGCCGCGATCTCTGCCTGCGCAGTGGCGCGGTGGGCGAGCATCGGCTCCCCCGTCACGTCGCCGATTGCATAGACCCCGCGCATCGACGTTTCCCCCCGCGCGTTCACGCGGATGAAGGGGCCGTCCATGTCGAGCGCGAGTTCCTCGATTCCGATCCCTCCTGTGCGTGGGCGCCGTCCTACGGTTACGAGTACTTTGTCGGCGGCGATCTCCCCGCCGCTCGTGCGGAGCGTGCCGTCGGCAAAGCCTTCCGCGGCGGTATCGGTCATCACCTTGATGCCGAGCGCCTGCATCTGTGCGAGCACGGGCTTCGTCAGCTTAGCGTCGAAGGCAGGCAGAATGCGGGGCCCGGCCTCCACGATCGTCACCTCTGCGCCGAGCTTGGCATAAGCGGTGCCGAGCTCCGCCCCGATGTAGCCCGCGCCCACCACGGCGAGGCGCTTCGGTACCTCTGTTAAAGCCAGTGCCTCGGTCGAGGAGAGCACATCGCCGCCAAAGGGCAGGGCGGGGAGCTCAACGGGGGCAGAGCCTGTGGCAATGACAAGCGTCTTCGCTGTGATCTCCCGCCCGTCCGATAGCGCCACGCGTTTGCCGTCCTTCAAGCGGGCCCGGGCGGCCACGATCTCAACGCCTGCGCGTTTCAGGAGGCCTTCGACCCCACCGGTGAGCTTGCTCACGATGCCGTCTTTCCACGCCTGCGTGTGGCTGAAGTCGAAGGTCTGCGCGCTGGTCCGAAGGCGGAGCGGTCCATCGGCGGCGTGGGCAAAGCGGTGCATCTCATCACCCGCATGGATGAGTGCCTTCGAGGGGATGCAACCCACGTTCAGGCAGGTGCCTCCGGCCTTCGCTTCGTCGACCACAATGGTTTTCAGACCCGCTTGGCCGCAACGGATGGCACAAGCATAGCCGCCGGGACCTGCGCCGATGATGAGGACGTCTGCTTGCATCACTGCTCCACGAACATGAGGGCGGGGGTCTCGAGCAACTGCTTGATCTTCTGCACGAAGATCGCTGCGTCGTAGCCGTCGATGATGCGGTGATCGAAAGAGGCCGAGAGGTTCATCATCCGCTTGGGCTGGAAGGCCGTGCCATCCCAAACGGGCCGCACCTGCATCTTGTTCACACCAAGGATCGCCACCTCCGGGTGGTTGATGATGGGCGTCGTGGCGATGGCGCCTAAGGGCCCTAGCGAGGTGATCGTGATTGTGGAGCCGCCAAGCTCCTCCCGCGCGATGGTGCCCTCGCGTGCGGCATCGGAGAGGCGGGTGATTTCGCCCGCCGTGTTCCAGAGCGTTGCGGCCTCCGCGTGACGCAACACCGGAACCGTGAGCCCCGCGCCGGTCTGCGTAGCGATGCCGATGTGAACGCCCGAGTGGCGGGTTAGCACGCCTGCGTCGTCGTCATAGCGGGCGTTGAAATCAGGCTGCGCGCGCACGGCTTCCACCAAGGCCCGGGCGAGGAAAGGCAGCAGCGTCAGCTTAGGGCGCGTGCCTGCGTGCTTGGCATTCAAGGTCGCGCGCAGCGTCTCCAGCGCCTCCATCTCCACCTCTTCAACGATGGTGATGTGCGGGATACGGCTGGCAGAAGTCACCATCTTCTCAGCGATCTTGCGGCGCATGCCGGTGATCTTGACCTCCTCGGTCCGCGTCAGCCGCTGCCGCCCAGGGCGTGCACCCGAGAGATGCGTATCGAGGTCTTCGTGCTGGATCCGCCCTGCGGGACCTGAGCCGCGGATGTCGCTTAAGGTCAGGCCTTCCTCCCGCGCGCGCTTGCGGACGGCGGGGGAGGCGAGGGGTTTTGCGCCCTGAACGTGCTTGGTCGTAGGCTTGGGAAGCTTTGGGGCTGGCTGCGCGGGCTCGGGCGCCGCGACCTTCTCCTCTCGGGTCTCCTCGCCCTCGATATCGAGCACCACGAGGGTGGAGCCGATGGCGAGCATCGCGCCCACGTCACCGTTGAGCTCCAGAATGGTGCCGGGCTTTGGCGTGGGCACCTCCACCGTCGCCTTGTCGGTCATGACAGCGGCGAGGATGTCGTCTTCCGCCACCACCTGGCCCACCTTCACGTTCCACTCCGACAGCTCCGCTTCTGCGATGCCTTCGCCGATGTCGGGCAGCTTGATCTCGAACCGTGCCATTATGCCTCCATCACCCGCTTGAGCGCGGCGCCCAGCCGTTCGGGGCCGGGGAAGTAGTCCCACTCCTGCGCGTGGGGGTAGGGGGTGTCCCAGCCGGTGACGCGCTCAATCGGGGCCTCAAGCGAATAGAAGCAGGCCTCTTGCACGAGGCTCACGAGCTCTGCGCCATAGCCGCCTGTGCGCGTGGCTTCATGAACGACGACGCAGCGACCGGTCTTCTTCACGCTCTCGGCGATCGTGGGCAGGTCGACAGGCACGAGGGTGCGTAGATCGATGATCTCGCAATCCACCCCCGTCTCCTCGCAAGCGGCCTGCGCGACATGGACCATCGTGCCGTAAGCGAGGACCGTCACGTCGGCGCCTTCACGGCGCACCTTCGCTTTGCCGAGTGGCACTGGATCATCCTCCGGCACGTCCCCTTCGTCGACGTTCTTCCAGCTGACGACGGGGCGGTCATGGTGGCCGTCAAAGGGCCCGTTGTAGAGCCGCTTGGGCTCCAGAAAGATCACCGGGTCAGGGTCCTCGATGGCCGATAGCAGCAGGCCCTTGGCGTCTCGTGGGTTAGACGGGATCACGGTTTTCAGCCCGCAGACATGGGTGAAAATGGCTTCAGGGCTCTGACTATGGGTCTGGCCGCCGAAGATGCCGCCGCCCGCGGGCATGCGGATGACGAGGGGCACTGTGAAATCCCCGGCGGAGCGGTAGCGGATGCGCGCGGCCTCAGAGGCGATCTGGTCAAAGCCCGGGTAGACGTAATCGGCGAACTGGATCTCGATCACGGGTTTGAGCCCGTAGGCCGCCATGCCAATCGCCGCGCCCACGATGCCGCTTTCGTTGATGGGCGCATCAAAGCAGCGTTGCTTGCCGTACTTGGCCTGCAGCCCTTGGGTGCAGCGGAAAACGCCGCCGAAAAAGCCCACGTCCTCGCCGAAGACAACGACGCGGTCGTCGGCGGCCATGGCCTCATCATGGGCGGCGCGGATCGCCTCGATCATGGTCATGCGTGCCATCAGAAACCGGCCTCCTGACGTTGGCGGATCAAATGCGGCGGCATCTCTTTGAAGACCTGATCGAACATGTCGCGCGGCGATGGCTGCGCGCCGTCTTGGAGCGTGCCATTGGCCTCGGCTGCCTTCTGGGCCGTGCGGACCGTGTCCATGGCCTCGGCCTTGGCTTGCTCGTGGCGGGCTTCGCTCCATTCGCCGAGAACGATCAGATGGGTCTTCAGCCGCTCGATCGGGTCGCCAAGGGGCCAGGCGGCGGCCTCCTCGGGGGACCTGTAGACGCTCGGGTCATCTGACGATGAATGCGCGCCCGCGCGGTAGGTGACGTATTCGATCAGCGTGGGCCCGTGGCCTGACCGGGCGCGTTCGGCGGCCCAAGAGGCGACGGCGCGGGTAGCGAGATAATCGTTGCCGTCCACCCGGATCGCCGGGATGCCGAAACCGTGCCCGCGGGCCGCAAAGGTGCCTACGCCGCCCCGCGCGATGCCTTGGAAGCTCGATATCGCCCACTGGTTATTGACGATGTTGAGCATCACTGGCGCGCGGTAGGTCGAGGCGAAGACCATGGCCGCGTGAAAGTCGCTCTCTGCCGTGGAG
>JBCBFV010000097.1:0-8356 GCA_038527425.1 Pseudomonadota bacterium | reverse complement strand
CATGCCGACGCCGAGCACGGCCCAGGCGATCATGCACGGCACACCGACGACTTGGAATAGAAGCGCGACTGTAACAGGGGCGAAGAGGCCGTCGGGCATGTAGACACTCACCACTGTGAGGGCCATTGCCCAGGCTTTGGGGTTCACCCACTGGAATGCAGCTGCTTGCATGAATGAGAACGGGCGCCCGCCTTCCGGTGTGTCGAGGCTGGGGGCCGCGGTGGCGATCTTCCAGGCCAGATACGTCATATAAAGCGCCGCACCGACCTTCAGGACGGTGTTGAGAACGGGGAAAAGCTCGAACAACTGCGCCAGCCCCAAGCCCACGAGGCAGATCATGAACGCGAAGCCTGCGCAGATGCCCGCGATATGCGGCCAGCTGCGCGACATGCCGTAGTTCGCGCCCGAGGCCATGAGCATCATGTTGTTCGGCCCCGGCGTGATCGAAGACGCGAAGGCAAATCCAAAAAGGGCGAGGATCAGCGAAAGTTCCATAAGGCTCCATGGCGCATCTGCACGGGGAAGTCAGGGGCCGAAGTGACCCCCGGAAAGCAAAAAAAGCGGTGGCACCCAAGGGAGGAGGGGGTGCCACCGCTCTAGTCAAACGGTCCAAGTTTGGGAGGAAGAACCGGTTTGAGCTATTCGCCTTCTTGGGCGCTTTCCCAGGCTGCGCGCTGCAGGCCGGAGCGGGAAAGACCAAGATCCTGAAGCTCGCGGTCGCTCAGCATGTTGAGCTGGTTGAGCGTGTCGCGATACATACGGTGACGGATCCATGCCTCGAAAAGGCCCGTGCCAGCGGCACGAAGGCGGGTCAGGAAGTCAATGCGGGTCGTCGTGGTTGCGGTTGCGTATGCCATCGGTTTTCTCATTAGGGATCAAACAGCGGCTCATCCGCTGTTGGCCCTAAGCTATGCCTCTGAGAGGCAGCTAAAAGCCCCCAAACGTGCAATGCTGCTATGCAGCATTTGCAATTGCCGCTAGGTCCTCTTGTCATCCTGAGCAGGCCATTAAATGCTCACCTGACAAGGAGATGATATGGCACCTACCACCGACACCATTCGCCAGACGCTGGCTTCAATCACCGTGCCTTGGGGCGGAGACTTGATCAGCCGCGATCTGGTGCGCGCCCTGACCGTAGAGGGGGCGAATGTCCGCTTCGTGATTGAGGCGCCAAGCGCTGAGGCCGCGCAGGCGCTGGGACCGGCTCGTGCCGCAGCTGAGGCCGCCGTTGCCGCGCTCGATGGGGTGGAAGGCGTATCCGTGGTGCTGACAGCCCATGATCAGAAGAAAGAGCCGCCGAACCTCAAGGTGGGCCGCCACCCACAAGAGCAGAAGGGCCCGATGAAGCCCGAAGGGGTCGCTCAGATCATTGCCGTGGCCTCAGGCAAAGGCGGCGTGGGCAAGTCGACGCTGTCGGCGAACTTGGCTGTGGCGCTGGCTAAGCAGGGCAGGCGGGTCGGCCTCCTTGATGCCGATATCTATGGCCCCTCGCAGCCGCGCATGATGGGTCTTGAGGGCCGCCGGGCGCAGAGCCCGGACGGAAAGATCATTACCCCGCTGCAGAGCCACGGCGTCACCCTGATGTCGATCGGCTTCATGGTCGATCCCAACAAGGCGGTCGTCTGGCGAGGCCCCATGCTGATGGGGGCGCTCCAGCAGATGATCGGGCAGGTGGCCTGGGGTGAACTTGATATTCTGATCGTTGATCTGCCGCCTGGGACGGGTGACGTGCAGCTGACGCTGTGCCAGCGGGTGGACTTGGCCGGTGCGCTGGTGGTGAGCACGCCGCAGGACGTGGCTCTGTTGGACGCGCGCAAAGCCCTCGACATGTTTGGCGCGCTGAAGACGCCGGTGCTGGGGCTCGTGGAAAACATGTCGTCTTTCCATTGCCCGAATTGCGGCCACGAGACCCATATCTTCGGGCAGGGCGGTGTGGCGAACGAAGCCAAGGTGCTGGGCCTCCCATTCTTGGGAGAGCTGCCGCTGGACCTCGAGACGCGCATCGCCGGGGACGAGGGAACACCCGTTGCAGCAGGTGAGGGGCCTGTGGCCGAGGCCTACGCCGCACTCGCTTCGAGACTTGTTGCAGGCGGCATGGCCTAGCGGAATACTTTCCGGCGGAAGTCCTCGCGCGCGGCGTCTGTTCCTGGAACCTGCGCAAGCGCGGCTTCGGCCTTCTCGGGGGTGTTCTCGCTCCATGACAATGCGGCCTCCACCCGATGGCGAGCATGAGTTAAGGCGCCGCCATAGGATGTGCCTCCTTTGGGCCGTAGCGCGGTCTCATGGGCCGCTCTGAAGTCCTCGCGCCCTTTTACGGACGACCAGAATTCGCGCGCTTGGGCCACCGCGCGTGGCAGAACATCCGACGCCTCTTGGAGCAGGGGCGCTTCTCCGTGCAGGAAACTCAAGGCCCTCTGTTCTGGCCAGTCGACCCATATATCGGCTTGCGCTGATTTCAGCGTTCGATGCCACTTGGCGGCATCGCCTGAGAGATGCGGCACCCCGTCCAGCGCGAGCCCCCATGCGGGCGAAAGGCACGCGCCTTTCCATGCGCGCAGCTCAAACACTTCGTGCCAGCCGTCTCCTCCCTTCCGGGCCCAGCGATATGGGGCGTTGCGATAGAACTCGCCTCCGAGGAGTTCTTCAACAGCAGGGGTCAACGCGGTTTGCACTTCTGCGTGCGTCAGAACCTGTGTCTTTGGTGGGTTGCGTCGGAACAATCTGAACATGAGAGAAGGCTAGCAGGAAGCGCGTGGGATTTCATGGGGCAGGATTAGGGAAATCATGGCCCGAGGCAGGATTTCTAGGGAAACGAAGCCGAATCACGAGGGTGGCGGGACTTTGCCGGAAAGCACTTCTGCCTAGAAATGACCGTGGCTGATCCCGTTTTCTCGTTTATCGCAGGATAGCTGGGAAATTATGGGAAGATAATTTCAAGGCAAAAACTATCAACTGATGGTGTGTCTATGTGAGCGACCTACTACATGTGCGGTGCTTGGCCGCGCTGGGCACACCAAATGTAGTTTTTCAGCCACATGAAACACAACGAGTAGTATCAAATTCCCATAAAATCCCTTGCGTGCCACGAAATCCCATGGCATCCCTTCTTCATCGAAGCGAGCACACAACGGGGCGCAAAGAACCCCACCCAGCGGACAAGATACGCAGGTTTCATACAGGCAGCTCATTTCGACGAGATCCGGCGCGCGAGCGAGCAGACATCCCCCCAGGTGGCGCGCGCAGCTGGACATCCCGCCAAGCGGGACGAGGGCGGCGGATCAGACAGTGGCAGCAGTCTGATCCGCCGTTTCCATTTTCAGGGCCGGTTTTTGGTCCGAGGCAGTGAGAGAGGGCCAGCGTGGCACGCAGGTTCAGAGGCGAAAGCCACCATAAGGTGGACACGAAGGGCAGGGTCTCGATCCCGGCCCATTTTCGCCGTGTGCTCGAAGCCTCTGATCCCTCCTGGGAGCCCGACCGCACGCCCGAATTGGTGATCGTCTACGGAGATCACCGCCGCAAATTCCTTGAATGCTACACGATGGATGCCATCGCCGAGGTCGACGACAAGATCGACGCCCTCCCGCGCGGTTCTCGTGAGCGCAAGGTGCTTCAGCAGCTCTTCCACGGCCAGTCGCTGCCCACGAACGTCGATGAGACGGGCCGCATCGTTCTTCCTGCCAAGCTGCGCGCCAAGATCGGCCTCGATGGCGAGGCCTTCTTCATCGCTGCGGGCGACACCTTCCAAATCTGGAAGCCCGAAACCTACGAGGCGGAGGAGCTCTCCAAGACGGAGGCCTTCCTCGATGAATTGCCCGAGGACTTCGATCCACTCTCATTCTTGGACGGTCCTCAGGAGTAACCGGAATGTCTGCTGCCGCACCCCACATTCCAGTCCTCCTTGATCCGATCCTAAAGCTCTGCGCGCCCATCACGGGACGCTGGGCAGACGGCACCTTCGGGGCGGGGGGCTACACCAAGGGCCTTCTCGCTGCTGGTGCTGACGAGGTTACCGCCATTGACCGTGATCCCATGGTCTTCGAGATGGCGGCCTCCTGGGCGGACGACCGTATTCGCATGGTTGAAGCCACGTTCTCGGAACTTGACGCCCATGCGAGCGATCTCGACGGTGTCGTGCTCGATCTCGGCGTTTCTTCCATGCAGATCGATCAGGCGGAGCGTGGGTTTTCCTTCATGAAGGACGGCCCGCTCGACATGCGGATGAGTCAGTCTGGCCGGTCCGCGGCTGATATTGTCGCAGAAGCGAGTGAAAGCCACCTTGCGGACATCCTTTTCCACTACGGGGAGGAGCGCGCCTCGCGGCGGATCGCGAAGGCCATCGTTAAGGCCCGGGCAGAGGGCCCGATTGAGAGCACGCTGGCGCTGGCGCAGATCATTGAACACGTGATGCCGCGCCCGAAGCCCGGCCAGTCGCACCCGGCGACACGCAGCTTCCAGGCGCTGCGCATCGCGGTGAACAACGAATATGATGAGCTCTTTGCAGGCCTCATGGCGGCAGAGAAGGCGCTGCGCCCTGGTGGGCTGCTGGCCGTGGTGACCTTTCATTCTGTCGAAGACCGTATCGTAAAGCGCTTCTTCCAGCTGCGTGGCGGCAAGGCCCCTGCAGGGAACCGCTATGCCCCAGTCCAAGAGAAACCTGCCGCCCCCTTCGCGCCCGTGACGCGCAAAGCGGTGGAGCCCACCCCTGAAGAGATCGCCGCCAACCCGCGCGCGCGTTCCGCCAAACTACGCATTGCACGGCGCACCGAAGAGGATGCGCCACCCACCCCCGCCAAGGCCCTCGGTATGCCGCAACTTCCAGAGGCAAGACGTTGAAAACATTTCTTTATACGCTCGCGGCTTTGGCCGTTATGGGGCTCGCATTTTGGGCCTATTCCGAGAACTATCGGACTCAGGAAAGCATCGCGAAGGTGGAGCGCCTGCACAGCGACATCGGCGCCGCCCGCGCCCGCGTGGCGGTGCTGAAGGCCGAATGGGCCTACCTGAACCGTCCCGACCGTCTGCGTGATCTGGCCGAGCTGAACTTTGAGCGGCTCGAGCTCTTCCCCGTGGCGCCTGAGCAATTCGGCGTCATCAGCCAGGTTGCTTTCCCGCAGCCCGAAGAGCTTCCCATCGTGAACCCTGTTGAGGTGATGGAGCGCTCCCAATGACGTCTGCCAGCGAAACCCGTACACCGCTGCGCCCGCTGGCGCGCATTCTGGGCGCCCGTAGCAAAGGTGAAAACCCCGACTGGATCGAGCGTGAGAACATTCGTCAGCGCCATGAGGTGATGCGTGACAAGGCGCGGGAGATGGCGGAAGGCCGTCTGATCGTGCTCGGCCTCTTCTTCCTCGCGGGCTTTGCCTTGATCGGCGCGCAGATGACGCTTCTTGCGGTTTCCGAGCCCGTGGAGCCCCGCACGACGGCGACGCTCACCAAGATCGTCGCGCAACGCGCTGATATCGTTGATCGTCAGGGCCGCGTGCTGGCAACGAACTTCGATACGCATTCGCTCTATGCCCATCCGCAGGACCTGATTGATCCGGCGGGCACGGTCGCGAAACTGGCCGAGATCTTCCCAGATCTTGATGCAGACCGTCTGCTGAAAGACTTCACTGGCGACCGTAAGTTCCTGTGGGTGCGAAGAAAAATCAGTCCTGAGCAAAAACAGGCTGTCTTTGACATCGGTGATCCCGGGCTCCTATTTGGCCCGCGCGAAATGCGCCTTTATCCTAACGGGGCCATCATGGCTCACGTGTTGGGCGGGGCGTCTTTCGGCAAAGAGGGCGTGAATTCGGCCGAGGTGATCGGCACCGCGGGCGTCGAGAAGCACTTCGACGACTTCCTCCGTGATCCCGCCAATGACGGCGCGCCACTCGAGCTTTCACTCGATCTCAGCGTTCAGGCGGCGGCGGAGCGCGTGCTCGAAGGCGGCATGAAGCTCTTAAACGCCAAGGGTGCGGCAAGCGTGCTGATGGATGTGCACACGGGCGAGGTGATCTCGCTGGTGTCGCTGCCGGACTTCGATCCCAACCAACGTCCTCCCGTACCGACCGGGGATCGTGGCGACAGCCCGCTCTTTAACCGGGCGCTTCAGGGCGTCTACGAGCTGGGTTCGGCCTTCAAGATCTTCACGGCCGCGCAGGCGATGGAGCTTGGCCTGGCCAACCCGACCACCGATGTCGACACGCAGGGTCCCCTGCGCTGGGGCAAATTCCGCATCGGTGAGTTCCAGAATAAGAACTACGGCCCGACGCTCACCTTGAGCGAGGTCATCGAAAAGAGCTCCAACGTCGGTACTGCGCGCCTCGCCCAGCAGATCGGCAACGTGCGCCAGAAGGAATTCATGGGCGCGCTTGGCTTCCTGGAGCCCACGCCGCTTGAGATGGTTGAGGCCAATGGCGCCAAGCCGCTTTTCCCGTCGAATTGGTCTGAACTGTCCACGATGACAATCAGCTATGGCCACGGCATCTCCACCTCGCCGGTGCATCTGGCTGCGGGCTACGCGAGCCTTCTGAATGGCGGTCGCAAGGTGGAGCCGACGCTTCTCAAACAAGGCCGTGCGCGTCTTGGCGACCAAATCGTGAGCCCCGAAACGTCAGCGGCAGCCCGCGCGATGCTGCGCCGCGTGGTGACTGAAGGCACCGCCAGCTTTGGCGACGTGGCGGGGTACGCTGTGGGTGGCAAAACCGGCACCGCGGACAAGCCACGCCCGAACGGCGGCTACTACGACGACCGCACAATCACGACTTTCGCCTCTGTCTTCCCGGCCCATGACCCAAAATACGTCCTCGTCGTGACACTCGACGAGCCGGTGGAGACCTCGGGCACAGAACCCCGCCGCTCCGCCGGTTGGACAGCCGTTCCTGTGGCTGCAGAGCTTATCCGCCGCACGGCACCCCTTCTTGGGCTGCGCCCCGAGATTGAACCCGCGCGCCTTGAGGGTATAACGCTCACATCGAGTGAATAACGCAGGGGGAGAACCCCCAAGATGACGGCAAGACAACTCAGCGATCTGGGTCTGACGGGACAGGGGGGCGAAAATCCCAACGTCACGGGGCTCGCGGTCGATAGCCGAGAGGTTCAAGCAGGCTTTCTCTTTGCAGCGCTGCCGGGCAGCCGTGTTCATGGCGGCGAGTTTGTGCAGTACGCCCTGCGCCAAGGGGCAGCGGCGATCCTGACAGATGCAGAAGGCGCGCGTCTCGCCGAAGACGCGTTGCGTGAATATCCCGCCGCACTGGTGGTGACGGAAGATCCGCGCGGCGCGCTCGCCGGGGCGGCCGCCATTTGGTTTGGTGCGCAGCCAAAGACGATGGTCGCGATCACAGGGACGAACGGGAAGTCGTCAGTTGCTTCCTTCACCCGTCAGCTTTGGCAAATCATGGGCAAAGAGGCGATCAACTTGGGCACCACGGGTGTTGAAGGCTCCTACGAGGCGCCGCTCGCCCATACGACGCCCGAACCGATCACGTTGCACCGCGCGTTGTCGGAGGCCGCGGCAGCTGGGGTCACGCACGGCGCGATGGAGGCATCGTCTCACGGGCTCGAACAGCGTCGCTTGGATGGGGTTATCCTGTCGGCGGCGGCTTTCACGAACTTCACCCAAGATCACCTCGATTATCACGGCACGTTCGAGGCCTATTTCGACGCCAAGGCCCGCCTTTTCGGCGAGGTGCTGGCCGAAGAGGGCACCGCCGTCATCAACATGGATGACCCGCGCGGTGCGGATATGGCGGGCATCGCCGAGGAACGCGGCCATCGCATCCTCACTGTGGGCCGCTTTGCGCGCGAACTTGATTTCAAAATCGAGGCGCAGCGCTTCGATGCGACGGGTCAAGACCTGCGCGTGTCCTTCGGCGGTGGGGTCTTTACGGCGCGCATGAACCTCATCGGGGGCTTTCAGGCCGAGAACGTCATCGTGGCGGCGGCGCTTACCGTGGCCACGGGGGGCTCGGTCCGCGAGGCTTTCGCGGCCATGCCCCACCTCGAGACGGTGCGCGGGCGCATGCAGCTCGCCGCCACGCGCGAGAACGGCGCCACGGTCTTTGTGGACTACGCCCATACGCCTGATGCTGTGGCCACAGCGCTCAAAGCGATCCGGCCGCACGTGATCGGTCGCCTCATCTGCGTGCTCGGCGCAGGCGGCGACCGCGATGCGGGCAAAAGGCCCCTCATGGGCGAGGCCGCCGCGCAACATGCGGACGTGATCTTCGTCACTGACGACAACCCACGCAGCGAGGATCCGGAGATCATCCGCCGAGCTGTGATGCAAGGCTGCCCAGAAGCGACCGAGGTCGCGGACCGTGCTGAGGCCATTCTGCGCGCCGTGGACGCACTTGGGCCCGGCGACACCGCGATC
>JBCBFV010000096.1:0-8362 GCA_038527425.1 Pseudomonadota bacterium | reverse complement strand
GCCAGGAGAGCGATCAGCATCTGTGCCTCAGCACCCGCAGAGCCCGTGAAAAGGACCCATAGATAAAGCGTGTGAAGCGCGATCACCGCAAAGGAGAAAACGTCCTCCCAAAAGAACGCCGGAGCAAAGAGATACTGGCCGAAAACGACTTTTTCCCAGATCGCGCCAGTGACCATGATCAGGTAGAGGAAGCCGGTTTTAAGCAGGATCGAGAACGTCGTGATCTCGTAACCCGCACCGGTCAGGAGATAGCGGATCACAAGCGCCAAAGAGATCAGGAAAACGAGGAACTGCAGCGGCGCAAGAATACCCTGAACCAGCGTCCAAATGCTGGCATCGCGGCGAGCCTTTTGCTCGGCAGTATAAAGCGGTCGCTGTTGGCGGACGCCACCATTGGCGCCGTCACCTGAGCTGTGACCCATGGATTTCATGCTCCGACTCCCTGACAGGCCGTGCACGATCAGGCTAGGTGCCGCCCCGCATAGTGTCAAGTTAAGCTTACACTTGATTAGTTTACACTTGAGCTATGTATGACCCTAAGGGCTCCGAGCACAGGAACCCGTGCGTACTAACAGGACGCCGCCCGAGGCCGTTTGGAGGCAGATGGTCGGAGGCGGAAAAGGGAAGACCAGATGTCAAAGACTTTTGACAATCCAAAGGCGGTGGCCGAAAATGACTTATGGAATTCGCTTGATATGCCCTCGCCGTCACCGTGGCGGTTGGCTATGAGGCGGGTCCAGAGGAACGAAACAATGTCGGACGGCCCAAAAACGGGCCCGGCCCAGGGCAATTCGCCAAGCGGCGAAGGTGGGTCCAACCAGACCCAGCGCCACGATGGACAGGGCAATGTTGAAGTATTTGCGTCGCAAGTACTCTCTGTCGTTGCGGCCAATTCACTTGCTGCTGGCAATGCCTCCCGACAGGACCTCGTTGATGAACTCATCGAGGCCGTTCGCTCCTTCGACAATGCTCCACGCGAAGCCATCCTAAAACGTTTCCGTGAAGCGGGAATTAGCCACGCAGCCATCATCGACCGCTACCTCCCTGCCGCCGCGCGCAAGCTCGGCGCAGAATGGTGCGAGGACAGCATGTCTTTCGCAGACGTCACGATCGGCTCGGCTCGGCTACAAGCCATCTTGCGGGACCTTCGCGCCCCGCAGGTGACTGACCCCAGCTCTCCGAGCGCGCTGATCGTCGTCCCACCCGATGCGTATCACACGCTGGGCGCGACGGTTGTTGCAGACCAATTGCGACGGCTCGGCATTGCACCCCAAATGGCTATGGGCCTGAAACCGCTAGACCTAGCAGAGCTCGTGGAATCCCATGATTTCAACGCTGTGCTGATCTCGGCCGCATCATCCCAGAGACTTGAAACGGTGCGAGAATTGGTGAACTGTGTTCGGAAAGCTTCTCGTGCGCCTGTCCCGATTATCGTGGGCGGCACGGTTACGGACAAAGACACGGACATCAAGACTCTCACCGGTGCAGACTACGTTTCGAATAATCCAGAAGAGGCATTGAAGGCATGCGGGCTGATGATCCCAACGCACGCCGTCGAGTCGCCAGGGCCGCAGGGCTAGAGGGACTTGACGATGATGAGACAGATCACAAATCCGGATTTGGTCCCGTCGAGGCGAGAGCAATGACCTCGCGAGGGGTGAAATACTGGTCCACAGGATCGATCCCGTTGATCGCCCCCGAAATGCTCGGCGGCATCATCTCATCGGCCTCGGACTTGTCCCTCGTTATCTCTGATGACGCCACGATTTTGTCGGTCCTTGTGAACCCGGAAATGCGCTCCCTCGGGAAGTTGGATCATTGGGAAGGCCGCAACGTGCGCGACTTCCTGACTCCTGAGAGCGTGCCGAAGCTTGAGACGAAATTGGCTGCCTTGGACGGCCCACAGGCGACGCGCCCGGTCGAGCTCAATCACCTCGATCGCTCGGCCTGGGATTTCCCAATTCGCTACACATTCCACCGAATCACGCCTGATGGCGCGCTGCTGATGCTGGGCCGCGACCTGCGTCCGATCGCTGAAATGCAGCAGCAATTGGTGAAAGCGCAGATCGCGCTCGAGCGAGATTATGAAGCGCAGCGCGAGTACGACACGCGCTATCGCGTGCTTATGGACACCTCCACGGACGCTCTTGTCTTTGTTCATGTGAACAGCGGGCGGGTCGCAGATCTCAACATATCTGCTGCAAAAATGCTCGGTGGGAAGCGGGACGACATCGTCGGTCACGCCTTCGCGCAGGAGTTCGAAGGCCGTCGCCGTGGTGAATTCCTCGAGACGCTGACAAACGCGGCCATCTCCGATGACGGACGCGCTGTCGCCATCCAAGCGCGCCGCTCCGGCAAGGAGCTTCGCATCTCTCCAACGGTCTTCCGCGCCTCAGGCGAACGCCTGCTGCTGTGCCGGATCGAAAATGAAGAGAGCGGTGAGCCCGTCAGCGATGAGCTGGGTGAAAATCTCTCCGCGCTCTATCAGGAGGGTGTGGACGCGATCGTGTTCACCGATCGCGACGGCGTCATCCGTTCCGCCAACGAAAGCTTCCTGAACCTCGCGGATGCCACGCATCTAACGAACGTGAAGGGCCGTTCGCTGGGTGACTACCTGGCTCGCGGGACAGTCGACCTGAAGGTACTGCTCGAGAACGCCGCGCGCGCTGGACAGATGCGAATGTATGCGACGAAGCTCGCTGGCGAGTACGGCGCGGCGCTGTCGATCGAGATTTCGGTGACCTATCTGAACGACCGGGCGCACCCGTCCTATGTCTTCGTGATCCGTGACGCCTCCCGCGTTGAAGCGGTTCGCAAGCCGGGTGTCGCGGTTGGTGATGATGCCATGCGCTCCATCATGGAGCTTGTGGGATCCGCATCGCTCAAAGACATCGTGTCCGAGACGACCGACGTTGTTGAGAAGATGTGCATCGAGACCGCTGTCGAGCTGACGCGCAACAACCGCGTGGCTGCGGCCGAGATGCTGGGGCTCTCGCGCCAGTCGCTCTACGTCAAGCTGCGCAAATACGGCCTTCTCGCCAAAGACAGCTAACGCTCCATTCTGCAGACAAATGGCTTGCGGTGTTTCGCCAAAGCACCGCAGCCCCTTTGCGTGCGGCAATGTAATCCTTGCCCGACGTTCAGTGTCTAGTATAGTTGACACATGTCCGTCGCACCGAGCATTCAGAATCGGCGCTTTCCGCAGCCTTCTGCGGCACTTGAGCTGATTAAACCGATCACTTGGTTCCCGCCAATGTGGGCATACCTTTGCGGCATTGTGAGCTCTGGCGCTGCGCTCAGCGATGCATGGGCCCTCGCCCTTCTCGGAATTATCCTCGCTGGCCCAATTACTTGCGGCATGTCGCAGGCCGCCAACGATTGGTGTGACCGGCATGTGGACGCCATAAACGAGCCGCACCGCCCCATCCCGTCCGGACGTATCCCGGGCCGTTGGGGCCTGTGGATTGCCATCGTGATGTCGGGTCTTTCGCTGATCGTCGGTTACCAGCTCGGCCCTTGGGGCTTTGCAGCAACGGTCGCCGCCGTGCTCGCGGCATGGGCCTATAGCCAAGAACCGGTCCGCGCGAAGAAGTCAGGATGGTGGGGCCCAGGCCTCGTCGGGCTTTCCTATGAATCCCTGCCCTGGTTCACCGGGGCAGCGGTCATGGTCGCGGGCTTGCCGCGCTGGGAAATCATCGTTGTCGCCGTGCTCTACGGTCTCGGCGCCCATGGGATCATGACGTTGAATGATTTCAAAGCGCTCGAAGGGGACCGCCAGCTCGGGATCAAATCGCTTCCCGTTACGCTCGGCCCCCGCCGCGCGGCGTGGACAGCCTGCATCGTCATGACCGCAGCACAGGTGGCTGTCATCGCACTTCTATTCGCATGGGACCGACCGGTGCACGCGCTGGCCATCACTGTCCTCCTCGGCATCCAAGCCTGGGCCATGACTGTCATGATGCGCGACCCAAAAGGCAAAGCGCCTTGGTACAACGGCCCCGGCGTCGGCGCCTATGTCGCCGGCATGATGATCGCGGCCGTCGCACTCAGGAGCATCATATGAACGCGTCCTGGCTCACGATCGCGCGGCTTTGTCTTGTGAACATGGCCATCGGCGGGCTCGCGGCTTTGCCGGTGAACCTCTTCAATCGCCTGATGACGGTGGAGCTTGCGCTTCCCGCGATCCTGCCCGGCTTGCTCGTTGCACTGCACTACGGCGTCCAGCTGACACGGCCCGTCTGGGGGCATCGCTCGGACGCAAAAGGCGGGCGCACGCCTTTCATTCTGGGCGGCATCACGGTGACGGCGCTCGCCATCATCGGCGCGGCTTATGCGATCCACGTGGCGGCGACCGCGCCTTCGATGGCGCTTCTTATCTGGATCATCGCCTATGCTGCGCTCGGCCTCGGGATCGGGGCGGCGGGCACCTCTTTCCTCGCGCTCCTCGCGACCGTCACCAGCCACAAGGGCAAGGGCGCTGCGGCCACCGTCGCTTGGCTCTTCCTCATTGCGGGCGCGATTCTTGCCTCCATCGGGACCGGCATCGCGCTGGAGCCCTATTCCGCGCCCCGCCTTGTCGCGGTCGTCAGCGTCGTAGGCCTCATCGCCGTTCTCTTGTGCTTTGCCGCCACCTTGGGCGTCGAACGCCGCGCGGGCCCTGCGCCTGCGCCGGAACACACCGAACTTGGCCCCGCGTTGCGCGCCACATGGGCTGACCCAGCCGCACGCCGCTTCACAGGGTTCGTCTTCCTATCCATCCTCGCCTTCTATCTCAGCGAGCTGATCTTTGAGCCCTTCGCAGGCCACGTCCATGGCCTGAGCCCCGAGGATTCCACCAAGCTTTCGGGCGGCAAAGACGGCGCAGCCCTCGTGGGCATGATCCTCGCCGGGGTACTGTCCGCCTTCCGCATCGGATCGCTTCGTGCCTGGGCCGTAGCGGGCTGCGTGATCTCTGCGCTCGGGCTCGCGGCCCTTGGGCTGCAGATGCCACTGATCCCCGCATCGGTCGCGCTTGGCCTTGGCAACGGCCTCTTCGTCACCGGCGCCGTGGGATCAATGATGCTTCTGAGCTCCGAGCGTGAGGGCGCCACCGGCACCCGCATGGGTGTCTTCGGCGCGGCGCAGGCGATCGCCGCCGGTGCAGCTGGCCTCATCGCAACAGGCCTCCTCGATCTGGCGCGCATCGCGCTGCCTGAGGCCACTGCCTACGCCACGGTCTTTGGCCTTGAGGCCGCCCTTTTCCTCGCGGCGGCCGTCGTCGCCCTTCGTATTCTGCAACGGGCCCCACAGCCCGAGCCGATCCTTCAACCGGGAGAATAGTCATGTTTGATGTCGTCATCGTCGGGGGCGGGCCATCTGGCGCAACAGCCGCAAATGATCTGGCCCTGCGCGGCCATAAGGTGGCCGTCATCGACAGGGCTGGCCGGATCAAACCCTGCGGCGGCGCCATCCCGCCGCGACTGATCGCTGACTTCGATATTCCCGACAGCCAGCTCGTGGCCAAGATAAACACGGCGCGCATGATCTCCCCCACGCAACGCCAGGTCGACATCCCGATCGAGAACGGCTTTGTGGGCATGGTCGACCGCGAGCACTTCGACGAATATCTTCGCGTCCGCGCCGCTGAGAACGGCGCCGAGCGGCACACTGGTACCTTCCTGCGCGTGGATCGCGACGGCCCCCATCCCAAGGTGATCTATAGGAATCGCCAGAAGGAAGAGGTCGCGCTCGAGACGAAGATGATCATCGGAGCTGATGGCGCAAAGTCCAAAGTGGCCGCGACTGAGGTCCCAGGGGCAGGCAAGGGGCGCTATGTCGTCGCATATCATGAGATCATCAAAGCCCCCGGCAAGGTGGGCACCTACGACCCCGAGCGCTGCGATGTGATCTACGACGGCGCGATCTCACCCGACTTCTATGGCTGGGTCTTCCCCCACGGTGCATCTGCCTCTGTGGGCATGGGTACCGAGGATATGGATGTCGATCTCAAACAAAAAACAGCAGACCTTCGTGCGGCGTCAGGGCTGACGGGCTGCGAGACGATCCGGAAGGAGGGTGCACCGATCCCTCTGAAACCACTGGATAAATGGGACAACGGAAAGGACGTTGTCCTCTCGGGTGACGCCGCCGGCGTCGTGGCACCGTCGTCTGGTGAAGGGATCTACTATGCCATGATGGGTGGCCGCGTGGCGGGCATGGCCGTCGAGGCCGCGCTGGCCTCTGGCAAGGCGACCGACCTCGCCATGGCGCGCAAGCTTTTCATGAAAGAGCACAAGAACGTCTTCAAAGTGCTCGGCGCGATGCAGGACGCCTACTACAAGTCAGACGAGCGCCGGGAGCGATTTGTCTCCCTGTGTCATGATGTCGACGTGCAGCGCCTCACCTTCGAAGCATATATGAACAAAAAGCTCGTGGCGGCCCGGCCCCTCGCGCATTTGAAGATTGGAATTAAGAACGTGGCCCATCTCTTGGGCGTCGTTAAACCGGAGCATGTGTGATGGCAGAGCAGACAATGATACCCGCCTGGGTAGACGGCGTTCTGACCCCTGTGGAAAAGCTCGAAGTGCATCAACGCGGCCTCAAGCATAAGGCTGTGAGTGTCTTCGTGATGGACGGGATGGAGGTGCTGCTGCAGCAGCGCGCCTTGGGCAAGTATCACACGCCGGGTCTCTGGGCGAACACATGCTGCACCCATCCCATGTGGGATGAGGATCCGGCGGCCTGCGCCGTGCGTCGCTTGGACGACGAACTCGGCATCAAAGGCCTCTACCCCGCGCACCGCGACCGGGTCGAATACCGCGCCGAGGTTGGCAACGGCCTCATTGAGCACGAGATCGCGGACATCTTCATCGCGCCCGCGACGAAGTCCCTAAAGATGGACCTGAACCCCGAAGAAGTGGCCGCGGTCCGCTGGGTCGATCTCTTCGAGCTTCGTGCCGAGATCGAGCGTCGCCCCGAGCTCTTCACGCCTTGGATCCGCATCTACCTCGCGCAGCATTCCGAGAAGATATTCGGCGCCCTCATGAAGGCCTAAGCACGCTCGTTCACTGACCCACTGGGTCGGTGCCCAATTGCTCGAAAATTGCCGTGCAGATGTTGTCCATCTCCAAGGCAAAGAACTTCTCAGCCGCGACCGAATTCGGGTGGAACGGGTCTTTGACCCGGCCACTGCTGTTGCGCCGGAAATGCTCTCTGTTGCCCTGGTTGGAGGCCACTGTCTGCGGTGTCGCCCCGGGCACAAAGCTGCAGCGCGCACCTGTTTCCTTGAAGGCGTCCATCAGATTGTGTTGAGCCTTTAGGCGCAGCTCCACGATGCTTTCCTTGTAGGCCGGCGCCGTCGTCATGAAGATGCACGGCAGACCCTCTGGCAGCTGCTCCATCATCCGCTCTACATCTTCGATCGCCTTTTCCTTGCTGTTGGCCCAGCGCTCGGCGGAGTTTCCGAGGAATGACAGCATCAGAAGCTTCGGATCGTAGTAATCCTCGCGGAACATGTGCTCGAAGGCCGACTTCTGAGGCGCGCAGAACTGGTATTCGCGCCCCTGCCCGATCTGGACATACTTGGCCCCGCTCTGATTGACGACGCCGTAGGTGCCAGCATTGACGCGCCACTTGCGATCCACCTCGCAGATCGTGGCCTTCGCCCGGCCGCTCCGCGCGACCCATGAGTGAATCGAGGTAGAGCGCACACCGATGACGCCGACGCGCATTTCCCCCAATTGCTTAAGGCTACGCATCTGAGCCATGTTCGCATGGCAGTGGTGCTTAATGTCGCTGAAGAAATCGAGGAATGCGGGGCCCGCGCCGAACGTCAGCTGACTGTCGCCAAGGATCAGGATTTCGGGTGAGGTAAACTCATCTTCTGCTGCCTGGCCTACCCCAGCAAAAACCGACAGCATGGCCGCCATCAAAGCCGTCTTTATCGACATCGTGACCCTCACGTCTCTTCCCCACGCCCGTTATGGCGCCACCTCGCCAGGAGTGCAAAAAAAGGCGCCACCGGGAAGTGCCGGCGGCGCTGAGTATCCTGTAGCCAACAGGAAGGGAACCGGGGTGGTGACCCCGAGGATCAAGCGCTTGGGAGAGCGCTCGAACCGGTGTCGAGGGCAAGCGAGCCTGCCCTCGAAAAGCGCGTTACGCGATGGGCAGTGTCTGCAGCGCCTCGAGATAGAAGCTGAGCGGCGTTGGATCCGCGGCCTCCTTGCTCTCAGGCGGCAACAGCAGGCCCACCAGGTAGATCACGTAGATGACGGCCCAGATGAACAGCACGAACGCTGCCGCATAACCTGCACCTTTCATCATAAGCCCGAGGACGTCGTAGCGCAGGCGCTGCGTCTCGCTCATGCTCAGGATGTTTTCCTTG
>JBCBFV010000095.1:0-8365 GCA_038527425.1 Pseudomonadota bacterium | reverse complement strand
CGCGGGTGACAAAGGTTGTTCATGCGCCGCTTGCGGGCATCGGGATCGTGGCCGCGCTGGTGATTATCTTCGGGATCGACGTGCCGCGCGTAGGCGATCTTGCCTCCATCCAGGGAGGGCTGCCGAGCTTCCATATCCCGACGGTGCCGCTGACGCTGGAGACGCTCCAGATCATCGCGCCTTACGCGATCATCCTTGCCGCCATCGGCCTTATTGCGAGCCTTCTGACCCTCAACCTCGTGGGGGAGATGACGAATACGCGCGGCGGCTCCTCGCAGGAATGCGTAGCGCAAGGTGTGGCAAACACTGTGACCGGCTTCTTCGGTGGCATGGGCGGCTGCGCGATGATCGGTCAGTCGATGATCAACGTGAAATCCGGTGCGCGCACTCGGATCGCGGGCATTGTGGCCGCTCTCTTCCTGCTCGCATTCATCGTGGTGGCGTCACCGGCGATTGAGCAGATCCCGCTGGCCGCGCTTGTGGGCGTGATGTTCATGGTGGTGATCGGCACCTTCGCCTGGAACTCCTTCAAGATCATGCGGAAGGTGCCGCGCATCGATGCGTTTGTGATCGTTCTTGTGACGGTCGTAACTGTGCTGACCGACCTGGCCATCGCGGTCGTCGTGGGCGTGATCGTGAGCGCTCTGGCGTACGCTTGGCAGAACGCCACGCGCATCTCCGCCAAGGCCTACACGACGCCCGAGGGCGCGAAGGTCTATCAAGTGCAAGGTCCGCTCTTCTTCGGCTCCTCCGAGGGGTTCATCGAGCTCTTTGACGTGGCCGGCGACCCGAGCCACGTGATCGTGGACTTCGCCGAGAGCCGCGTTGCCGACCAATCCGCGCTTCAGGCGATCGAGGCGATGGCCGCGAAGTATCAGGACGCCGGTAAAGCGCTCCAGCTTCGGCACCTGAGCCGCGATTGCCATGAACTGCTCACCAAGGCAGGGTCGCTCATCGTCGATAGCGATGATGATCCGGATTACGGCGTGGCCGTGGATTACGGCGTGCGCCCCGGCATCCTGTCCGGCGGGCACTGATCCCCTAAATCTCTGGGGACGCGGTAGCGAGGCTGCCCCATCCCCTCCCATCTTTCGCCGCAAAACCATGAGAGACTTCCGTCGGAAACGGAGGCTTTCATGGGTCGAATTGCGAAGTTTTGCGCAGCGCTAGGCGTGCTGGTGCCCTTGGGCGTAGCGCTTGTTTCAGGCATCCTTTGGGCGTCTGATGACGGCACCGGGCAAGGTCATTTCGCGGGCATGTTCATGCTCGTCGTGATCGGTATTCCGGCCCTTGGCTTTGGGCTTTTGATGCTGCTCGTGGGCGCCGTAACCGGAGGCATCGCGGCGGCTGAAGCTGCGCCCTCGTCTGCCGCTCCGTCACCCAATGTGCGCGGCGCCAGAACCACATCCACACATGCGCCACGGCATGGCTCTGCGGCTCCTTCCGGATGGCCTACGCCATCATGGTACATCCTGGTTCCGGCCCTTTTGTGGTCCGTGCCGCTGGGGTTCTTGACCTTCGTGTGCTCCATCACCGGCGAGACGGAGGAATCCTACCGCTACGCATTCTACTGGCTTGCCCCAATCGCGGCAGCCTATGGGCTTCAGGTCGCGTTCACTCGCCGGGCCGTTTGAGCGAGAAAAGCTCGCCCACCCGCAGGTAGTCGCGGTAGCCCAAGCGGGCGAGGGGCTCAAAGCTCGTCACATCGAACATGCCGTCTTTCATGCAGTCGTCGCGCAGGTGGATGCCCGTGACCTCGCCGAAAGTGACGAAGTTTGCCTCCCCCTCGAGCCGCACGATCCGCGTCACCCGGCACTCGAGCGAGGCAGGCGCGTCCGCGACACGCGGGCAGTCGATCGTCTCGCACTCAGCTTTCGCTGCGCCCGAGATCGCGAATTCGTCTTCTCCAGCAGCCAGTGCGCCTGCAGAGGCATTCATGATGTCGCGCGCCTCGTAGGCCACTACGTTCACGCAAAAGACGCCCGTTTCGCGGATATTGGCCACGCTGTCCTTCGTGTCGCCGCGATCATCCTTGGCGGAGGTGGAGGCGAACATCACCTGAGGCGGCACGTAAGCCACCGCGTTGAAGAACGAATAGGGCGCCAGATTGTCCCCCATCGACCCACGCGACGAAATCCACCCAATGGGGCGGGGCGTGACGATGGCGTTGAAAGGATTGTGCGGCAGGCCGTGGCCGTTTTCGGGGCGGTAGAACATGGGTGCTCCTCGTCGTTTGCTCGAGAGCTAACGCCATGCTAGCCCGCCCGCCAGCACAAAGCGGTAAACGATGTACGAGCTACGCGAAGAAAGCCCAGATGACTGGTGGGAGGTCGAGGCCCTCTACGACACCTGTTTTGCCCCGGGGCGGGAGGCGCTGTCCTCCTACCGGCTGCGCGAGGGCGTCGCGCGGGTGGGGCCGCTGTGTCTTGTGGCGCGTGACCCGGACGGCATTCTCGCCGGGGCGATCCGCTATTGGCCGGTGGCGGTAGGGATAGACCGTTTGGACGCGTTGCTCCTTGGCCCCGTGGCCGTTCACCCGACGCGCCAGGGCGAGGGGCTGGGCGGTGATCTGATGGAGCAGTCGCTGTCGGCGGCCAAAGCGCTGAACTGGAGGCGGGTGATCCTCGTGGGGGATGCGCCATACTATGGCCGCTTCGGCTTCAACCGCCTTGCGCATGTGGAGATGCCGCCGCCCACCAACCCAGAACGCGTTCTCGGCTACGCTCTAACTCCGGGCGCTTGGGATGGGATTGCGGGCCAGGTGACCCGGCACGAGCCCTGAGCCGCCTACTTGCGGCTGCGCAGGAACTCCGTCACAGCGGGGCGTACACTCTGATGACCTTCGGCGCGGGCGGTGTCGATGACAGCCTTCACCTCATCAAGGTTCACACGGCGCAGCATGTGCTTCACGGGGCCAATGGAGGCAGGACGCATGGATAGCGACCGTAGGCCCATGGCTGCCAGACAGACCGCTTCGAGCGGGCGACCCGCGTCCTCGCCGCAGAAACTAAGCCGCGTATCGGTCGTCACGCAGCGCGCCACGATCTGCTCTATAAAGCTCAGGAAGCTGACGTTGAGCGTGTCATAGCGACGGCGCACGCGTTCGTTCTCGCGGTCGGCGGCAAAGAAGAATTGCTTGAGGTCATTGCCCCCGATGGAAAGGAACTCGACCTCATCAAAGAACTTGCGCGGCGCGAAGGCGAGGCTCGGCGTCTCTAGCATCGCGCCCACATGGATATCCGAGGGGAGGGCATGGCCCAGGATGCGTTCCCGCTCGAGCGCTTTGTCGAGTTCTGCCTTTGCGGCGCGGTATTCGTCGAACTGCGCGACGAAGGGGAACATGACGTGCAGCGGCCGGCCCTTGTGAGCGCGCACGAGCGCCTGCAACTGCATGCGCAGCACGCCTGGCTTGTCGAGGCCTACACGGATCGCGCGCCAGCCCAAGGCGGGGTTCGGTTCGTCATTGGGCTTCATATAGGGAAGCACCTTGTCCGAACCGATATCGAGCGTCCGGAACACCACGGGCTTGCCCTGCGCGGCATCAACCACGCGCTGATAGAGCGCCACAAGCTCCGCCCGGCGGGGCATTTGGTTGCGCACGAGGAACTGCAGCTCCGTGCGGAATAGCCCCACACCTTCTGCGCCCGAGGTGGGCAGCGAAGGAAGATCAGCCATCAGACCCGCGTTCATGTGAAGCGCAACGGTAGACCCGCACTGCGCCGTGGCAGGCTCGTCCCGGATCGAGGCATAGCGCTCCTGCGCGGCGGTCTGCATCGCGGCCTTGTCGCTAAAGGCCGTCTTCACGCTTTCATCGGGGCGCAGGTGCACGATGCCCTGATCGCCGTCGATCATCACCATGTCGCCGGTGAGCGCCTCGGTGGTGATGTTATCCGCGTTGATGATCAGCGGGATTGCCCAAGCGCGCGCGATGACCGCCGCGTGGGACCCGACCGAGCCTTCTTCCAGAACGATGCCCTTCAGCTTGCGCCCATAATCTAAAAGCTCCGCCGGGCCGATATTGCGGGCCACGAGGATCGCGTTCTTGGGCATCTCGGCGCGCTCACCCTGACCGGTGAGAATGCGCAGGAGGCGGTTAGAGAGGTCATCAAGATCGTGCAGCCGGTCGCGGAGATAGGCGTCAGGCACCTGGCTCATTCGGGCGCGCGCGGTGCTTTGTTCCTTTTCGACGGCAGCCTCCGCCGAGAGGCCCGAGGCGATGTCGGCCTCCATGCGCTTCCGCCAGCCGCGGGAATTGGCGAACATGCGGAACGTCTCGACCACTTCGAGCTCGTCCTTGGAACTCGCGCCCTTCAGCATCTGGTCCACGGAAATCCGCAGGGTGTCGAGCGCATCCTCCATGCGCTTGAGCTCCTGCTCGGGGTCGTCCGAGAACGGGTTCGTCACGACAACGCGCGGCTCGTGCAGGAAGACGGGCCCCATGGCCACGCCTTCTTGGCCCACGATGCCACGGAACATCGCGGGCTGCTGGTGGCGGGCCATGACGAAGTCGTCGTTCGACGTCAGCTCGCCCAGCTCCGTCATTTCGGCCAGAACCATGGCCACAACTTCAAGGGCGTAGATTTCGTCTTCGCTGTACTCGCGCGCGTCCTTCGACTGGACGACCAGAACACCCATAGGCGTGCCGAGGCGCTGAATGGGAACGCCGCAGAAGGCCGAATACACTTCTTCGCCGGTCTCGGGCATGTAGCGGAAGCCGCGGGTCGAAGGGGCATCTGCCGTGTTCACCACTTTGCCGCGCCGCGCCACGCGGCCCACTAGGCCCTCGCTCAACCGCATGCGCGTCTGGTGGACGGCTTCGGCGTTGAGGCCTTCGGTTGCGCAGAGTTCTAGCGTCTCTTCGTCCCGGAACAGGTAGATCGAGCACACTTCCGTCACCATCGACGACGCAATCAGCTCCACGATCTTGTCGAGCCGGGCTTGGCCAGTGCTGTCTTCGGCCATGGCCGCGCGGAGGCGGCCCAGGAGCTTTCGGCTCTCTGTTTCTGTCGGTACGGCGTTCATGGAGTTGTGGCGGCCAGTTCTGAGTTCGGAAGCCACATTAACCGTGAGTCGGGTTCTGGGCAATTTGCTTTCGGATTCTGCAAGGGTTTGAGCCCTGTGGTCTGCTTGACGTGCCCGTTGCGTGGGCGTCTTGTGCACCCATGACAAACGCATATGTCCGTTTCGTGACTGCCAGTGGTTTTACGAACCTCGCCGATGGTGTGGCGACGGTGGTCTGGGCCTGGATGGCGACATTGCTCACCCGCGACGCTTTCCTGATTGCCCTGCTTCCCGTGGCGCTGAGGCTGCCTTGGTTTCTCTGCGCGCTGCCAGCCGGGATCGTCGCAGACCGGGTGGATCGCCGTCAGCTTATCCAACGCATGGACGTGCTCCGCGCGGCGGCCTTTGGGCTTGCGGCGGTGTCCGTGGCGCTGGCCATGCCCTTGCCTGAGGCTACTGACGGCTTGCAGGTGCCGTGGCTCTACGGCCTCCTCCTCGTCTCGGCCTTTCTTGTGGGCGGGGCAGAGGTGTTTCGCGACAACGCCGCCCAGACCATGATGCCCGCCCTCGTGCCACCTGAGCGGCTAGAACGCGCGAACGGACGTCTGTGGAGCGTGGAGATCGTGGGGGGCGAGCTTTTGGGCCCCGCGCTCGGCGCCTTCCTCATCGCGGCCGTGCTCTGGTTCCCCTTTGCGCTGAATGCGGGGGCCTTCGCGGTATCGGCGTTTCTTCTGATGACCATCCCCGGCACCTTCCGCCCGCCGCCGCGTGAACGCGCGCCTTGGCAAACTGAGCTGAAGGAGGGCATCGCTTTCCTGCGCAGCTCGCCGCTCCTGATGGCGCTGGCGGTGATTACGGGCGTCTGGAATCTGCTTTGGATGATGGTGACGGTGGCGCTCGTGCTCTTTGTCCAGGAGAGCCTCGGCCTCGGCGCGCCAGCATACGGGCTTATCCTCGCAGCAGGGGCTGTGGGCGGCATCTTGGGGAGCTTGATTGCCGAGCACGTGATCGCGCGGCTGGGGCAGGGGCGCACGACGCAGTGGATGCTATTGGCCTCAGCGCTCGCCTTTGCTGCGATCCCCTTCGCACCCACAGGCTGGGCGCTGGCGCTGGTCCTTTTCCTCTTTCAGCCTACAGGCATGATTTGGAACACAGTGAGCGTCAGCCACCGCCAGCGCGTCACCCCGTCTGAGCTTCTGGGGCGGCTGAACTCTGTCTATCGTTTGCTGGCTTGGGGGATGATGCCCATCGGGCTTCTCGTATCAGGCGCTTTGATAGAGACGGCAGAGCCCTTCCTCGGGCGCGAGGCCGCGATCACCGTGCCCTTCTGGGCCGCGGCCATAGGGGCCGTCATACTAACGGCGGCCGGATGGTGGCCGCTGGGGCGTGGTTTTGCTGAGGTGAAGAGGGTGCAGTAAGCGCCCAGCGTGTCAGGCTTTTTCGAGCTCGAAGGCGTCGTGGAGCGACTGGACAGCAAGTTCCATGTACTTGCGGTCGACGAGCACGCTGACCTTGATCTCGGAGGTGGTGATCACCTTGATGTTGATGCCTTCGTCACGCAGCGTGGAGAACATCTTGGCCGCCACACCCGCGTGGGAGCGCATGCCGATCCCCACGATGGAGATCTTGGCCACGTTCGTGTCTGCGACCATCTCGCGGAAGTTGATCTCACCGCTTTCTTTGGCCTCGTCCATCGCCTTCTCGGCGCGGGCGACCTGATCGATGGGGCACGAGAACGTCATGTCCGTGCGGCCCTCCTCAGAAATGTTCTGGACGATCATATCCACGTTCACGCCCGCCTCGGCGAGCGGGCCGAAGATCGCGGCGGCGATGCCCGGGCGGTCCGCGACGGAGATCAGCGTCATCTTGGCTTCATCGCGGCTGTACGCCACGCCTGCGACTGCATTCTGTTCCATGATTTCCTCCTCATCGCAGACCAGCGTACCGGCCTCGTCTGACATTTCTTCAAAAGAGCTGAGGACCCTCAGCTTTACCTTATAGCGCATGGCGAGCTCGACCGAGCGCGTCTGCAGAACCTTGGCCCCGAGCGAGGCGAGCTCCAGCATCTCCTCAAAGGCGATCTTGTCGAGCTTGCGTGCCTGGTCTGCGATACGCGGGTCGGTGGTGTAGACGCCGTCGACGTCTGTGTAGATATCGCAGCGCACGGCATCAAAAGCGGCGGCGAACGCCACGGCAGTGGTGTCAGAACCACCGCGGCCCAGTGTCGTGATGCGGCCCTCGGGGCTCACGCCTTGGAAGCCCGCAACGACGGCCACTTTCATGCCCTCGCCGAACTTGGCCATGATGTTGTCGGTTGGGATCTCTTCAATGCGCGCGGCGGAATGCGCCGAAGTCGTCATCACCGGCACCTGCCAGCCCTGCCAAGAACGCGCCGGCACGTCCATTTCCTGCAGCGTCAGCGCCATAAGGCCAGCTGTGACGTTCTCACCCGAGGACACGACCGCATCGTATTCACGCGCGTCATAGAGCGGGGATGTCTCGCCCACATAGCCCACGAGCTTGTTCGTCTCGCCAGACATGGCAGAGACGATGACGATCACATCGTAACCATTGGCAACTTCGCGACCCACGCGCTTGGCGGCGCGGCGGATGCGGTCGAGCGTGGCGACGGACGTGCCGCCAAATTTCATCACGAGTACGGGCATGGTACGGGCGCAGGCCTCCCCAGTTTCGCGGGGCGGAATAGGCCCTTGGACCCGTACGTGCAAGGGGGCGCAGCCGCGTCAGAGCGCGTAGGTTGCCAAATGCGTCACAAAGGGTGGTTGCGGCCGTCCCAAGTCTCAAAGCAACCGGTTGTCGCGAGGGAAAGCGCATCGAACCGCGCCATAAGCCCGTCGCGCGATTCCTCGACGGAGATCTCAGCCGTTGAGCCGCCCATATCCGTGCGCACCCAGCCCGGATGGTAGATGCCTACGGCGATGCCCTCAGGCTTCAGTGCAGAGGCCATGTTGAACCCGAGGTTCAGCGCCGCGGCCTTCGAGACGCGGTAGATGATCGAGGTGCCGGAGGCCCGCGTGCTCGATCCCATTTGGGAGGAGATGATAGCGATCTTAGCGTTTTCAGCCTCGCGCAGCCGGGGCAAGAGGCCCTGAATGGTGAGGAAGACGCCCGTGACGTTCACGGCCATCATCTGGGCCCACATGTCACCACTGTAGCCGCTGTCGATACTCTCAGCCCGGTCCTGATAGACGCCTGCGTTGCAGACGAGGAGGTCCACCGGCCCGGTCAGCCCGCCAGACCAACCGGCTATGCTGTCTTCTTTCGAGAAATCCACTTCGGCGCGGGTGGTGCCGATCACGTCGTGACCTTCAGCGCGATATCCGTCTGCGAGGGCCTCACCGAT
>JBCBFV010000094.1:0-8427 GCA_038527425.1 Pseudomonadota bacterium | reverse complement strand
GACCCGCCCGAGACGAAGTAAACGCGGTCCAGATCGCCTGGCGCCAACGACACCAGTTTTTCGGCTGCTATTCAAGAGCAGCTCGGTCAGGTCGCCTTTGCCCACACCGGCTTTTTCACTTCAGAACCTGCGGAAAAGCTCGCCGAAAAACTGGTGTCGTTGGCGCCAGGCGATCTGGACCGCGTTTACTTAGTCTCGGGCGGGTCAGAGGCGATGGAAGCCGCGCTCAAACTTGCGCGCCAATACTACCTGGAGATCGGCGAGCCCCAGCGCCAAAAGATCGTCGCCCGGCGGCAGAGCTATCATGGCAATACCTTGGGCGCCTTGGCCACCGGCGGCAACGAGTGGCGCCGCGCCCAGTTCGCGCCGATCCTGATCGATGTGAGCCACGTCTCACCCTGCTATGCCTATCGCGACCAGCATGATGGCGAAACGGATGAGGCCTTTGTCACCCGCCTCATCGCGGAGCTGGATGAAGAGTTTCAAAGGCTGGGGCCTGATCAGGTTATGGCCTTCGTGGCAGAACCCGTCGTTGGGGCAACGCTCGGGGCCGTGGGGCCGGTGGGTGACTACTTCGCACGCGTGCGCGAACTCTGCGACCGCTACGGAATCCTCCTGATCCTCGACGAGGTGATGTGCGGCATGGGGCGCACCGGAACGCTCTTCGCCTGCGAGCAATATGATGTCGCGCCCGATATCGTGGCCATCGCCAAGGGCTTGGGCGGAGGCTACCAGCCCATCGGGGCCACGCTGTGCACCAAGGCTATCCATGATGCCATTGAGCAGGGGTCCGGGTTCTTTCAGCATGGCCACACCTATCTTGGGCATCCTGTGGCCTGCGCGGCCGGCCTCGCCGTGCTCGAGCGCTTGATTGACGACGAGGTCCTTGCGCGCGTGAAGCCTGCAGGCTCTCACTTCCGACAGGCGCTGCGGAACAGGCTTGGCCAACATGCCCATGTGGGTGACATCCGCGGCGTCGGGTTGTTCTGCGGGGTCGAGCTCGTGGCCGATCGAGAGACGAAGGCCCCTCTGCCGCCCGAGGCGAAGACCCATGCAAAAGTGAAGGCCGCGGCATTTGCCGAAGGTCTGATCTGCTACCCGATGGGCGGCACAATCGACGGCAAGCGGGGCGACCACATCCTCTTCGCGCCACCTTTCATCTCAACGTATCAACAACTCGAGGACTGCGCCGACAAGGTGCTTGCAGCGATCGAGCAGTCGCTGGCCTGACCAGTCTGTGCCAGCGACCTGATTTCATCAGGTTTTGGCCTGGGCGCCCCTGACCCAAGCAGAGCCAATGACGTCTATGCAAAGTGGGCAAGACTTCTTCTTGCCTCACTTGTTGAATCAAGTGCTCGCGAGAGCTGGCCTAGCAGATCATCGATGCCGCCGGGCTATCCTTTGACGTCAATTCGGATCGTGAAGGTTACTGCTTGGTTCGCTGGCGGCGGAGCGAAGGGGGCCGCGCGGCTCACGGTTTGTAGCGCTGCGCGATCAACGCGTACTGAGCCTGAACTCCGGGCAACTGAAGTGGCGGCCAAAGCGCCACTCGCCGCGATGCGCATCCTGACCAGAACGCTTCCTTGGTCCCCTGCGCTCGGCGCACGCGTTCGCGCCACCCGCCGGAGAACGCCGGACTGATAGCTTCGCAGCGCTGAGGCACCCGCTTGCTTGGCAGTTGTCTGGGCCGCCGAATTGCTCTCGGCTGCTTGGCCTTGCGCCGTCCCGTTGCTTTGGCCCTTGGCGGCGTTCGCTTGCGCATTCCCGCGTCGTGTGGGCTGTGCCTGAGCTGCCTTTGGTTCTGCCTGTTGTCGCGGCGTGGGTGTGGCAAGTGAGGGCGGTCGCTGAAGAGGGCGCAAGCTCACCTCGGGCGCTCCGGACGCGCGTGGTTCCTCGGACGGGAGCGCAGAGGGCGTTTGCGCAACAGCGACGAGGTCGCGCGGGGCAGGCGGCAAAGTCTCCGCCGTCACCTGTAGGGCCTTCGCGCTGGAGATGGGAGTTGTCGCTTTCGCCTCCGCCAAGGGGCTTGGGGCGGCTGGCGTGCTGGATACTGAGGCCTCGGTTGCCGCCGCAGCTAGTTTTTGGTCGAGGGCCAAAGACTGGGTCACATTCGTTTGTACGATTGGCGCCAGTGAAGATGCCGGCGCCTTTGCCGCAGCCTGCTGTTCAGTTGCAGTCGCTGGAGCCGCAGAAGCCGCGGGCGCGCTCTGAGGCTTTGGCGCTTCGACTGTGGCGGAGGGGGGAGACGGCTTGAGTTCTTGGACCTGCGATTTCGCAGTTACATCCGGTTTGGTTTCGGTCAGGGGCTCGGGCTTTGAAAGCACTGCGGTTTCGGGCACGTCGTCAACGCCGGTATTGATGCCGCGGACGAGGTCCGCGAAGCTCGATCCGAGGGCGACTTCTCCGCTCACATCGCCGCCCTCGAGAACTGGTTCCGTCGGCGGCGCGATACCCGCGAGCGCCATGTGCAGCGCGGCGGATGCAAGGAGCGCGGTGATCCCTATGCTGAACCTTTTCACCCCCATCACCGCAGGGCCTGTTCAGTGATGATATAGACGGCTGAGGCACCGGCACTTCGGAGCTCGGTTGCCGTAGATACCAAGGTCGCGGCATCGCTTCGGGCATCGGGCAAAAGTCTTACCTCAACCTCATCGCCTCCTTCGGCGCTGAGTATTGCGAAGGCCTCAGCCACCGTTGTTGGTGCGCCGCGGAAGGACAGACTGCCGTCTTGGGCAAGCACAACGGCGTCGGGTGGGGGCACTAGGGCCTGATCATCGGTCTTGGCTAGCTCAAGCTCTGGATCGAGGGGGCTCGCGACCTGTGCGGCAACGAGAAAGAAGATCAGCATCAGGAAGACGATGTTGATCAAGGGGAGTGTTGGCTCCCCTTTGTCGCGGGCTGGGCGCAGCGTTTGCCTCATTGAACGATCGTCATCTGAGTGTTTTCGAGCCCGCGTAGTTCATGCATCACGCTGACGAGGTCTTGCGAGGTTGCACCATCGGTCAAGCTGATGACCAAGTGGGCCGGGTTGGACGCGCTCATGGCCTCCACCCCGGCCGCAGCCTGATCGACGGGCACCGCCACGCCGTTGATCGACAGTCCGGCGGTACTGAGACGTAGGAGCACCAATTGCACATCGCTCGCGCCTTGGCTCTCAGCGGCGGTGCTCCCAAGGCTCAGTTTGATCTCGCCAAAGCGGGAGAAGGTCGAGGTGAGCATGAAAAAGAGCAGCAGCAGAAAGATAACGTCGATCAGCGACGTCATCGAAAGGCGTCGGCGGCGTGTATTACTCGGCAGCATGGGCGGCCGCCACGTCCCAGTTTGGCGTTGTAGTGCTGAAGGCCGTTGGGCTCAAAAGCTCCTCCACAGCGTCCGCAGCGAGGCGGCGATGTGCGTCGAGCCGCGCGTCAAACCAGCTCAGTATCATCGAAGTGGGAATAGCGACCACGAGGCCTGCGGCCGTCGTCATGAGCGCCACCCAGATGCCACCTGCAAGGATGGAAGGATCGGCTGTGCTGCCAGCCTCCTGCAGTGTCCGGAAGGCCGCAATCATGCCAAGAACAGTCCCGAAGAGGCCAAGAAGCGGTGCGATCTGGGAAGTGAGGTCAAGCGCGCGGAGCCCGGCGGCGGTGCGGCCAAATTCCGCCTCCAGTCGCGCATAGAGCCTTGCACGCAGATCTTCTCGCGGCAGGCCACTCTGGCGCACTTCTGCGAGCGTGCGCCCTAGGAAGCCACGATGGGCGCCCCGGCCCACGCCTTCAAGCTCAAAGACCACGATCTTCCACAGAACGATTGCAACGGCGATGACGGACATCACGAGAAGGATGGCCACGACGGGGCCGCCGAGTTCTACCAACTCGAGAATGCGGGCTTGTGCTGTTTCTATCATCCCAGCACCTCGACGCTTTCGAGACGCGATCCAACGCTGAGAGGCGCACCTTCACAAGCTGCACCGGCGCAGGTATCAACGCCGTTGAAGAGAATGCGCCCCACCGAGGCACATTCGGTGCCGGGCAGGTCGAACTGGCGCACCCGGAACTTCTGTTCGGGTAACTCGCCGAAATCGAACAGGGTGAAGAGGGACACGGTGCCGTTCGTGTCAAAAAGCACGGTCTCAGTCACAAGCTTGTCGATGGTTTGGGGGGCTCGCGCGGTGAAAGTGATGCGGCAGGTCTGATCACGCTGCTCGACTGTGTTAAGCTCAAGCGTTGCGAGGGCCTCCTCTGCTTGAGCGGAAGCAGCTGCGAGGACCAACGCGGCAGCGCAAGATAGGGCTCTCATCATGACGGGTTTCCTGTTGCTTGGGCCGCGCGTGCGGCTTGGGGGATGAGCCAGGGGCTCGCGTCCGCCGGTGGCGTGTTGACTTGGACATCGCAGTTGTAGGCATGGCGCAGCGGCTCGTTTCGTAGGACGTCCTTGGGTGTGCCCGAGCGCACTTCGCGCCCGTTTGCCATCAGCGTGATGCGGTCTGAGAACATCGCGGTCAGATTCAAGTCGTGCATGACCGCGACGACACCTCCGCCCGCGCGGGCAAAGTCACGCGCGATCGCCATGACTTGCAGCTGATGGGCGATATCCAAAGCCGACACAGGCTCATCCAAAAAGAGCCAGCGAGGTATGCCGTTCAGCACCGGCTCCCATGTCTGGACGAGGACACGGGCCAGCTGGACCCGTTGTTTTTCGCCGCCTGAGAGCTCCTGATAAAAGCGTCCTTCGAAACCAGCGAGGCCGACACGCGCCAGCGCGTCGAGGGGGAGGCGTTCGTTGTCCTCCGGTGTATTGGTGGACAGCCCCGCGGTCAGACCGATGCGGACCACTTCGAGCACGGTGAACGGGAAGGCCAGGTTCGTGGCCTGTGGCAGCACCGCCCGCTGCGTCGCCAGCACTTGTGGGCTCTGTCGCCTGATATCGACGCCGTTGAGCGCGATGTGGCCCTCGTAGGCGAGCTCACACGTCAATGCTTTGAGCAATGTCGTCTTGCCACAGCCATTGGGCCCCACGATGCAGGTCACTTCGCCAGCGGCCGCGACAAAATCAACGTCGTGGAGGATCTGAGCGCGACCGAGGAAAAGCGAAGTTTTGTTGCACACCAGCCCCATCTCAGAGATCCACCACGTTGCGATTGCGCAAAAGGATCCAGAGGAAGAACGGCCCCCCCAGGATCGCTGTAATGATGCCGATGGGCATTTCAGCTGGGGCGATAACGGTGCGGGCCATGGCATCCGCGACGAGGAGCATCACGGCGCCAAGAAGCGCTGAGTTGAGCAAAAGGCCGTTGTGATCTGGCCCCTGCGCGAGCCGCAACAAGTGGGGGACCACAATCCCCACGAAACCGATGCCACCTGTGACAGCAACCGAAGCGCCGACGCTGCCCGCAACCGTCAGGATCGCGATATTCTTCATGCGCTGGACGGGGATGCCCATGTGGGTGGCCGCTGCCTCGCCGAGGGCGAGCGCGTTGAGGCTGCGCGCCAGGAAAGGCGCCACGATAAGACAAGCCGCGATCAGGGGGAGGGCCGTCCAGAACTTGTCCCAATTTGCGCCAGCGACCGATCCCAGCCCCCAAAACGTCAGGTCCCGAAGTTGGTCGTCCGTGGCGTAGTAGACGATGATGCCCGTCAGGGCGCCCGTGAGGGCGCCGAGCGCGATACCCGCCAAGAGCATGGTCGCAATCGACGTCCGCCCCCCGCGTGTGGCGACGGCATAGAGCACAATTGTGGTGATCCAGCCCCCGAAAAACGCGGCCAGTGGCACGAGGTAGTAGCCCACCGCGGCCTGCACGGCGACCGGCAGAAGCCCGCCCAGGACGATCGCCGCAACCGCACCGAACCCTGCGCCGGCGCTCACGCCGATGAGGCCGGGATCCGCGAGTGGGTTTCGGAAGAGCCCCTGCATCACTGCGCCCGACACTGCCAAGGAGGCACCAACAAAGGCCCCGGTCAGCATCCGTGGGAACCTGATGTCCCAAACGATGACGGTGTCGCGCAAGCTGGCTTCTGCGAGGCCTAGCGGCGCCAGTAGGGCAGGGATGACACGCGTGTCTGACGCCGCCCCCCAGCCGAGACTGAGCAGCATTGCGAGCACGAGCGCGACGCTCAGCCCCGTTCGGACGGCGAGAACCCGTCTGCGACGATCGCCCTGGACGTGGCGCGAGGCGCTGGGTTGCGCGATGTGTTCGGCTGCTGCCATGGACTATCCGGCCCCGCCGTAAAGGCTGTCGTGCAGCTCCAGCCCCAGCTGGCCGGTTCGTGGACCAAAGCCAAGCGCCGCACCGGGCACGGTAACGAACCCCTCGTTTTGACCCGCAGGGGTTAGGGCGATTGCCGGCAGGCCGAGTACTTCTTCCTTGCGACCAGAGTGGTTGCCGCGGCCATCCATCATCAGCACCACGTCGGGCGCAGCTTGGATAATCGCCTCCGCATCGACGAGCTTATAGCCACTGTAGCTGTCGGCCATCACGTTGATGCCGCCCGCAAGCTCGATGATCCCGTTGGCGCCAGTGCCGCTCCCGGCGGCGTTCACGCGACCGCCATCCATGGACAGAATGAAGAGCACGCGCTGCTGCGCCTCCAGATCGCTCACTTTGGCTGCAAGCCGGTCGAGATCAGCCTGCACATCCGCTGCAAGCGCCTCGGACTTCTCGGTCGCACCCAGCGCGGTGCCCACTGTGTTGATGGCCTCAATCACGGCCTCCGCCGTGAAAGTATCCTCGACAAAGACGATGGGGATCGATGCGCTCTTGAGCTGATCAATCGCCTCAATCGGGCCCGAAGTGCTGCGCGCGATGATCAGATCAGGCGCGACGGACAAAACGCCTTCAGCCGAGAGGCGGCGCATGTAGCCAACATCTGGCAGCGCGTTTGCCTCTGCCGGGAAGACGGAGGTCGTGTCGCGCGCGATGATCCGATCTTCTTCGCCCAGTGCATAGACGATTTCCGTGACCGGCCCACCCACTGTCACGATCCTTGAGGCGTCAGCGTATGTTTCCGCGTGGGCGGAAGGGGCGAAAAGTGTGGCCGCCAGAAATGCGATTGAACGTATCATGCTGAAACCTCGGTGCTGCTGGAGACTGGCGTGGCGGGAAGGTCGGCGAGGATGCGTGACCAGCCGGTCAGGTCATCGGCTTCTGTGCGCCGCCCGAAGACTTGGAAGATCAGCATGCCGTTCGCATCGAAGGCCTCGACTGACAGGGCCTCGCCGCGTTTGGTCGGTTTGCGCACGGCGTAGACCTCGGCTACGTGGTCGTCGCGCAGGTGAAGGTTGAAACGCGGGTCCATCACGTTTTGCCACGGGCCCATGGGAACGATCTTCTCGAGAGGGCCCCAGTGGATTTGGATGTTTCCGCGGTTGCCGACGAAGAGAATGACTTGTTGGCCCGCTTCGCTGACAGCGGTCAGAAGCTGACCCATGGCGGAGTGGTCAATGGGGCGTACCCAATCGGTCCCGGCCACTTCGCGGTAGGCGCCCAAGCGATTCATCCCCAACTTGGAAGTCAGGCGCATAAACTGATGGGTGTCGGTCATCCGCGCCCACTCGTTTAGCAGAATGTCGCGCTTTGCAGGGTTGCTTTTTGGCGCCTCTGTGGGCGCTCGGTCCGCCACATCGAGCGCGGCAGACGACTGCACGGTCGCAAGCTTCTGGACAACACCATCCCAAGCGGCGGTGTTGGAGCCCTCGCGCAGAAAGACTTTGTGGACGGCGTCACCGGCAGCATCAAAAACCTGCAGCGTGCGACGCATTCCTTTCTCGGTTTCATGTTCGATCGCAAAGCCATGAACCCAGTGGCGTGGGAAAATGCGTAGATCGATCTCTTCGCCAACGACCATGCTGGCATGGGGGTTCGAGTGATAGTCGCCGTAAGTCCCCACACGTTCGTGGACAGCTGAGGCATTGCGCGTCAGTGCCATGACCTCACCCAGCTCTGAAATAGCTGGCATGAGAGCGTCGGGATGGGCGTTGATTGGTGTCACGCCGTAGCCAATATGAGCCGCCACGAGAGCGGCTTCGCTGATGCCAAGCTTATCGGCGAGGTCACGGTCGCGCATCTTGGCGTTTGATTGCTTTTCGGCGCGGATATCTTCGGGGGTCAGCGTCTGGGGCATCAGCAGGTTCCTTTGAATGGTGCCCGGGCCGGCCGAGGGAGACCGGCCCAAGCGTTTTCGGTCAGAAAGTCTTTGCGACCGAGAAGATGAAGTTGCGGCCCGGCGCATTCCGCTCGTTGCCGAACACGCGGTAGGTTTCGTCGAAGAGGTTCTCGACAGTCCCGCGGAACTCGACACCTTCGAGAGGGCCGGAGGATGCGGTGTAGCCGAGGCTCGCATCGAAGACGGAATAGGCGTCCGTCGGAGCGCGAGCGCCACTGGTGGCCGTCGTCCGATCCTGGGAGAACGCGCGGGTAAGCTCGATGCTCGCATCAAGCTGGTCATC
>JBCBFV010000093.1:0-8455 GCA_038527425.1 Pseudomonadota bacterium | reverse complement strand
CGAAGACATTGCCCAGACGCTCGATGAAAACGGCGAGCCGGGGCAGATCCCCACGACGCCAGAAGTTGATCCGGGCGACGGCTTTGCCAAGAACGATGCTACCGTCGTGCCGCGCTATGGCTACAAGGTGATTTCGGTGCGCGGCAACGACGAGGTCTCGCGCCGCGATGGGTCCGAGATCGTTGCCATCAACGGGCAGCCCATTCAGCCGGGCGAGGCGATCCGCCTTCCAGAGGGCGATGTGGGTCTGACTGACAAGGGCACGCCTTTCTTTGAGCCGGCCACCGGCCAGCGCATGCAGCGTCTTTATCTGCCGGCACCCGAGGTGGCGACGGAGCGTTTGGGTGACCTCTTTGTTGAGGGCTACCGGAACTTCACCCTGATCGAGCACACTTGGATTTCGCTTCAGCGCGTGATCCTGGGCTTCTTCTTCGGCACGCTGCTGGGCGTGCCGCTGGGTTATGCCATGGGTCTGACGAACTGGGCGCGGGGGTGGTTTGACCCCATCGTGGAGTTCATGCGTCCGGTGCCACCGCTCGCGCTGATCCCGCTGATGATCATCTGGTTTGGCATTGGTGAGCAATCGAAGGTGATCCTTCTGTTCCTCGCTGCGCTCTGGATCATGGCGATTGCGGCCCGTTCTGGCGTGTCCGGCGTGGCCATCACCAAGGTGCATGCGGCCTATTCGCTGGGTGCCTCCAAGTGGCAGATCCTGCGCAAGGTCATCATCCCGAACTCGCTGCCAGAGATCTTCACCGGCGCGCGGGTCGCGATGGGCGTGTGCTGGGGCACGGTGGTTGCCGCCGAGCTCGTCGCCGCTGAGCGGGGCCTTGGCATGATGATCATGGTGGCCTCGAAGTTCCAGCTGACCGACATCGTGATCGTGGGCATCATCCTGATCGGCATCATCGGTTTTGCAATCGACGTGGGCATCCGCCAGCTCGAGAAGTTCCTCGTGCCGTGGAAGGGCCGCATCTGATTGAGGCTTAGCGCCGGTGGCATCTTCGGGATGCCTCCGGCGGGAGTATTTTGGGAAAGATGAAGGGGGCTCGCTTAATGGCGGGCCCTTTCTTAGTTGTTGACCTCGACGCCGTTCAGGACCCCGTCGATGCGCTCTTTCGATTGCGGGGTCTTGGCGAGGCGCAGGAAGGCGGCGCGTTCGCGGTCGAGCATGTCCTGTTCGGATTGCTCGAGGGGATCGTCCGTTTCGGTGTTCACGACGATCGTGGCGATTTCCATGGCCGTCGTTTTGTTGTGGGGGGTAAACCAGCCTTTGGCGACGCCGTCGGACATGAAGCTGCCCATCTTTTCGAGGATCGCTTTGCCCGGCAGCAGGAAGTGCGGCTCGGGCGGGGCGGTGTAGCCCTCTGCGAGTTCGTCGATGAAGGCGGTGGCTTCGGTGATGAGCTTGTCGCGGTTCATGACCGAGCGATCGCGTTCGGGCAGGTAGTAGCGCAGTTTGGTGGCTTCCTCCGGGGAGGCGCCGGTTTTGCCGTAGCCCACTTGCATCCACGCGTTCCAGGCTGCGTCTTCGGGCGTGTTTCCTTTGGCCCAGCGGCCCATGGTTTCCTTCACGCCGCCGCCGCCGGGGACGAGGCCAACGCCTGCTTCCACCAGTCCGAGGACGGAGTTGGCGTGGGTGACGAGCGCGTCGCAGTGCAGAAGCACTTCGAAGCCGCCGCCGAGCGCAAGGCCGGAGGGGGCGCCGACCACTGGGACGGGGCAGTATTTCAGTTTCAGCACCGCCTGTTGGAAGTCGTCGAGGAAGGCATCCATGCCGTCCCAATCGTCTGCTTCGATGAAGGCGGCGAAGCGGTTGAGGTCGACGCCAGCTGAATAATGCTGTGCGTCGTTGTGGATCATGATGCCGCGGCCGGGATCGTCTGCTGCGGCGTGGACGATGGCCATGCTCTCACCTGTGAGCGCGTTTGCTTTGGAGTGGAACTCAACCAGGCGGATGCCGTCGAGGTCCCAGAGCGAGGCGGCGTTGTTGGTGGCCATAGGCGTCAGCGTCTTGCGGGTGAGCGAAAAGCGCTGGGTGCCGGGTGGCAGTGCCACGGGGCGATAGCCGCCTGTCGTGCGCACCTCGAGCGTTGCGCCCGGGCGATAGAAGGGGGAGGCGTCGCTGAGCACGGGTGCGACCTCGGCACCTGCTTCTTCCGCGAGCTGGGCCACGGTATCTGCCCCCAGGGCATCGATCATCTCGAAGGGGCCGCGGATCCAGTTGAAGCCCATCTTCATGGCGTCATCGATGTCTTGCGGTGTGTCTGTGACATCGGGGATGAGCGAGGCGGCGTAGTTCAGCACGCGGCCCAGATAGTTGCGGGCAAAGCGGGTCTGGGCGTCGTCGCCTTTGATGAGGTCGGTCAGCGTCTCTGCGTTGCGGGCCAGTTGCTCGGCGGCAAGTTGCGCCTTGGCAGGAAGCACGGTTTCGCGCGCGCGGAGGGAGCCGTCGAGGTTCATCGCCTGGTCGTAGCGGTAAAAGCCACCTTTACCGGATTTCTCACCGGTGAAGCCCTCAGCGATCATCGTGTCGATCATGGGCTTGGCCGGGTTGTTCGACCGGCCCACCGCGTGGAAGGGATCGCCGTCGGGCAGGATGTCGCCCAGCGTGTCGACCACGTCCGACATCAGATCGACGCCAATCAGGTCATAGAGGCCAAAAACGCCGGTCTTCGGGATGCCCATGGGGCGGCCCATGAGCGCGTCGGCTTCCTCGATCGTCAGGCCCTGCTTGAACGTCTCATCGAGGCCCACTTGCAGCGCGAAGACGCCCACGCGGTTACCCAGGAAGCCCGGCGTATCGGCGCAGGGGACCACGCCTTTGCCGAGCACCTCGTCGTTGTATTCGGCAAGGCGCGTCATGACGTCGGGGCGCGTATGCTCCCCGCGCACAAGCTCCAGAAGACGCATGTAGCGGACGGGGTTGAAGTAGTGGGTGATCGCGAAGCGCTCCTGGAAGGACTGGCTGCGCCCTTCGGTCAGGAGCGAGATCGGGATGGTGGAGGTGTTTGACGTCACGAGGCAATCGTCGCTCACCGTTGCCTCAAGCCGGGCGTAGAGATCGCGTTTCAGATCGAGCCGTTCGACGATGGCCTCCACAATCCAGTCGCACTGGGCGAGCTTGTCGAAGTCGCCCTCGATCGTGCCCGTAGTGATGCGCCCAAGCGCCTCCTTGGAATGGAGCGCAGGCGGGTCCGATTTCTTCAGGCGCTCCAGCGCGTAATCGGTGGCCTCTTTGCTCAGGTCGAGCAAGAGCACGTTGTCGCCCGCATTGGCGATTTGACCGGCGATGCCAGAACCCATGGTACCGGCGCCGATGACGGCGATATTCTTGAAGGTCATTGAGGGCTCCTTAAGCCAAGGCCTAGGCGACGACGCGCTGGCTCTCGAGGAATTTGCGCAAGGGTTGGGTCACGTCCCACGGTTGTTCGGTGATCGACATGTGGCCGGCGTGCGGGATCTCGACGAGCTCCCCCCCGAGCGCCGCGTGCAATTTGCGGCCTGCTTTGATGGGGGTCATCTTGTCCTGACCACTGAGGATGCACAGCGTGGGGCAGGTGATCGCCGCGGCGGTCTCGGCGCCTGCGGTGTATTCGTTGCACGCGTTGAGATCGTTGTAGAGCGCGCCCGGGACGTTCGAGGCCATGAGCTGGCTGCCGTAGATCATGTGGCTCGCCCCCGGCATGGTGTGGTCATGCACGTGGCCAGTGGGCCCGTGACCCCAATCCATCATCGCTTTGATCGCCTTGGGTTCGCGGTCTTTGGCGAGGCCAAGGAGATAGTCGTTCACGGGGATGCCCAGTGCAGAGGCAATGAACGTGGCTGAGAGCACTTTGTCGGAGAACTTCGCGGAAAGCTCCATGGCCACAAGCGCGCCTTGGGAATGGCCTGCGATATGGGCCTTCTCGATGCCAGCGGCGTCCATGAAGGTGGCGAGCCAGACAGCCATCTCCTCGATGGAGGCGATGGGATCGCCCTCGGACCGGCCGTGGCCTGGGAAGTCAGGCGTGATGGCCTGCCAGCCGCGGTTCGCCAGGAAGCGGTGTTGCAGCATGAAACCTAGATGGTTCTGGCCCGAGCCATGGATGAAGAGGATCACGTCGCCCTTGGGGTCGAACGCGCGGCCTCCGGTGGAGGCAAAGGTGGAATGTCCTTGAACGTCGAGCTTCATTCTGCGGCTACCTTCGGAGCAACCCGGCCTGCGGCCTTGAGGGCTTGAGAGAAATCAGTGGCGATATCGTCGAAGTCTTCGAGACCGACCGAGATGCGCACCAGATCGTCGGTGAGGCCCGCGGCCTCCATCGCTTCCGCCGTGATGTGGCTGTGGGTGGTGGAGCCGGGGTGGATCACCAGCGTCTTGGCGTCGCCCACGTTCGCGAGGTGCGAGGCAAGACCCACGCTTTCGATAAACGCGCTTGCCGCAGCGCGACCGCCTTTGACACCCATCGAGATGATGGAGCCTTGGCCCTTGGGCATCAGGCGCAGCGCGGTCTCGTGATCTGGATGGTCGGGCAGGGCGGGGTGCTTTACCCAGCTCACCTGCTCGTTGTTCGTCAGGAACTCCAGCATCTTGGCGGTGTTGGACATGTGACGCTCCATCCGGAGCGGCAGCGTCTCGATGCCTTGCAGGATGTAGAACGCGTTTTGCGGGGCCATGCAGGGGCCTGCGTTCATCATACCCTCGGTGCGGACGCGTGTGGCGAAGGCCATGGGGCCGAACTCTTCCCAGAGGTTCACGCCCTGATATCCGAAATGCGCGTCGGTCATGGTCGGGAACTTGCCCGGGCTCGCGCCCCAGTCGAAGTTGCCGCCGTCGATGACAGCACCGCCCAGCGCTACGCCGTGCCCGCCCATCCATTTGGTCAGCGAGTGGATGACGATATTGGCGCCATGCTCAATGGGCTTGATCATCCAGGGTGTGTTGAACGTCGCATCGATGACGAGGGGCACGTTGGCTTCCTTCGTGACGGCGGCGACGGCGGGCAGGTCCATGATGTCCATGCCGGGGTTTCCGATAACCTCACCAAAGACCATCTTCGTGTTGGGCCGGATGGCCGCGCGGATGGCTTCCGGATCGCGGGGAGAAACGAATGTCGTCTCTACCCCATAGCGCGACATGGTGTGCTGGAAGAGGTTGATGTTGGCACCGTACATCTGGCTGGACGCCACGATGTGATCGCCTGCGGAACACAGCGCCAGCACCGTGACGAAAACCGCGGACATGCCCGAAGCGGTCGCCACCGCTGCCACACCGCCATCGAGTGCGGCGAGGCGTTGTTCGAGCACCGCGACCGTTGGGTTCGTGAGGCGCGAATAGATGTGGCCACCGATCTCCATATTGAACAGCGCTGCGGCCTGTTCGGTGTCCTGGAAGACATAGGACGTGGTCTGATGGATCGGGACCGCGCGGGAGCCAAAGCGGCCGTCGGGAGACTGGCCTGCGTGGAGGCTCAGCGTGTCGAACTTATAATCTGCCATGTGCGTCTCCTAAAGAGAGGGGCTGGGATAGCCTGTCTTGCCGAGGTTCGGGCCGCCGGACAAGTGCAATTGAACGGACTCACGCGGCAAATGGTCTGCTGACCCTGCGTATCGAAGAGCCCTCATGCGCTTCGCGACGCCGCGAATGGGCGCAACATAGCGTTTTTGGACTACCCTAGCCGTTGAATTTCGGAGAACACGGGTGGCATGAGCATAGATCCACGCCCCACCGCTTCGCACTTCGTCAATGGCGCCTATCTGGAGGATACCGCCGGCGAGGTGATTGACCTGATCTACCCGGCCACTGGCGAGAAAATCGGCCAAGTCCACGCAGCCACCCCTGCCGTCGTCGAGGCCGCGCTGAGTGCCGCGAAGGTCGCGCAACCGGCGTGGGCCGCAATGACGGGCACGGAGCGGGGCCGCATCCTGCGCCGCGCCGCCGACATCATCCGCGACCGCAACCGCGAGCTTTCGATCCTCGAGACCTATGACACCGGCAAACCCCTGCAGGAAACGTTGGTTGCCGACGCGACCTCCGCCGCTGATGCGCTGGAGTATTTTGGCGGCCTCGCAGGCAGCCTGACGGGGGAGCACATCCCGCTGGGTGGTGACTGGGCCTATACGATCCGCGAGGCGCTGGGCGTCTGCGTGGGGATCGGTGCTTGGAACTACCCGACGCAGATCGCCGCCTGGAAAGGCGCGCCCGCGCTCGCCTGCGGCAACGCGATGGTCTTCAAACCGTCAGAGACCACACCGCTCTGCGCGTTGAAAGTGGCGGAGATCCTGCACGAAGCAGGGCTGCCTGCTGGGCTTTACAACGTTGTTCAAGGCATGGGCGCCGTTGGCGCTGCGCTGGTGGAGGATCCGCGGGTGGCGAAAGTCTCGCTCACCGGATCGGCGCCCACTGGAAAGCGCGTCTACGCTGCCGCTGCTGCGCAGATGAAACACGTGACGATGGAACTCGGCGGGAAATCCCCGCTCATCATCTTTGACGACGCCGATGTGGAAGACGCCGTCTCCGGCGCGATCCTCGGTAATTTCTACTCCTCCGGGCAGGTCTGTTCGAACGGGACGCGCGTCTTCGTGCAAAAGGGCATCCGCGAGGCGTTCCTCAAGCGCCTGAAGGAACGGACCGAGGCTGCCACGCTGGGCGATCCGATGGATGAAGCGACGAACTTCGGCCCGATGGTCTCTGAAGCTCAGATGAAAATCGTTGAAGGCTACATCGCCAAAGGGCAGGAAGAGGGCGCGACCCTCGTCTCCGGAGGTGCCCGCGCCGATCTGCCAGGCTACTACCTCCAGCCCACGATCTTTGCCGATGTCACCGACGACATGACCATCGCGCGGGAAGAGATCTTTGGCCCTGTGCTCTCTGTCCTCGACTTCGAGACCGAGGAAGAGGTCATCACGCGCGCCAACGACACCGATCTTGGCCTTGCGGGCGGGGTGTTCACCCGCGATCTGGCCCGTGCGCACCGCATCGTCGGCGCGCTTGAGGCGGGCACCTGCTGGATCAATCAGTACAACCCGGCGCCTGTCGAGATGCCCTTCGGCGGCGTCAAAGGATCGGGCGTGGGGCGCGAGAACTCCAAGATCGCGATCGAGCATTACTCGCAGGTGAAGACCGTTTATGTCGGAATGCTCCCGGTCGAGGCGCCGTTCTAGGCGCATATCCGGGGAAGAGGGGGAGGACCGCCGTGGAAGCAGACTACGTCATCGTCGGCGCTGGATCAGCAGGCTGCGCCATGGCCTTCCGCCTGAGCGAGGCCGGCCACTCGGTCATCGTGGTGGAGTTTGGTGGCTCGGACGCCGGGCCGTTCATCAACATGCCCGGGGCGCTGTCCTACCCGATGAACATGAAGCGCTATGATTGGGGCTTCCAGACTGAGCCCGAGCCGCATCTGGGAAACCGGCGCCTCGCCACCCCGCGCGGCAAAGTCATTGGCGGCTCGTCCTCGATTAACGGCATGATCTACGTGCGCGGCCACGCCCGCGACTTCGATCACTGGCGCGACACAGGCGCGGAAGGCTGGGGGTATTCGGACGTCCTGCCGTATTTCCAGCGCATGGAGAACTGGGACGATGGCGGCCATGGCGGCGATCCCGCGTGGCGCGGCACGTCTGGTCGGCTCCATGTGAGCCGTGGCAAACGCGACAACCCGCTGACCCAAGCCTTTGTCGAGGCGGGCCGACAGGCAGGCTACCAAGTCACCCCCGACTATAACGGCGAGCAGCAAGAGGGTTTCGGCCCCTTCGACATGACGGTGCACGAAGGCCAGCGTTGGTCCGCCGCAAGGGCCTATTTGCGGCCTGCACAGGCCACCGGGCGCTGCATGGTTGCCAATGGGCTGGCCCATAAGGTCGTCATCGAAGACGGCCGCGCAACGGGCGTCGATATGGGCGGCTATGTGATCAAGGCGCACGCCGAGGTGATCCTCGCCGCCTCTGCCATCAATTCTCCAAAACTGCTCATGCTCTCGGGCATCGGCCCTGCGGCACATCTGGCCGAGCATGGGATTGAGGTGATCGCTGACCGCCCGGGCGTCGGTCAAAACCTGCAGGACCATCTGGAGCTCTATATCCAATACGCTGCCTCGCAGCCGGTGAGCCTCTACAAATACTGGAACCTGCTGGGCAAAGCCTACGTTGGGGCGCGCTGGATGCTGACAAAGACGGGCCCGGGCGCCTCGAACGGTTTTGAGAGCTGTGGCTTCATCCGGTCTGAGGCCGGTGTGGATTACCCCGATATCCAGTACCACTTCTTGCCGCTGGCTGTACGCTACGATGGGCAGGCCTCAGCTGAAGGCCACGGCTTCCAAGCCCACACCGGGCCCATGCGCTCCCCCTCTCGCGGGGAGATCACGTTGAAATCCGCCGACCCTCTCGAGGCGCCACGCATCTTCTTCAACTACATGAGCCACGAGAAGGACTGGATCGACTTCCGCCGCGCCATCCGTCTGACGCGGGAAATCTT
>JBCBFV010000092.1:0-8569 GCA_038527425.1 Pseudomonadota bacterium | reverse complement strand
AGCGCGACCACGGCAGATGTGCCCTGGACGATCGGTGGCCTCGATGAGGAGCGTTTCACGCTGCGCTTCCCGTTCTCATGGAAGAAGAGCCGCAAGCTCTTTGACCGCTACGTGCAGCTTCAGCGCAAACTGAAGATGAAGCGGAAGATCCCGCTGGGGCTCGTCCCGCATATGGGATCGCAATGGTGGTGCCTGACACGTCGCACGCTTAGCGCCATCCTGCAGGACCCCGATCGCGACACCTATGATCGCTATTTCCGCAAGGTGTGGATCCCGGATGAGAGCTATTTCCAGACGCTCTGCCGCCTCTACTCGACGGATGTGCAATCGCGATCGCTGACGCTGTCGAAGTTCGACCATCAGGGCAAGCCGCACATTTTCTACGACGATCACCTACAGCTCTTGCGCCGGTCGGACTGCTTTGTGGCGCGTAAGATCTGGCCCAAGGCAGATCTGCTCTACGAGAGCTTCCTGACCGACGAAGAGCACGCGATGAAGAAGGCGGAGCCTAACCGCGGCAAGATCGACCGCGTGTTCTCGCGCGCGACCGACCTGCGTATGCGGGGCCGGCCGGGCCTTTATATGCAATCGCGCTTCCCCTTCGATCAGTGGAACGACGGCCGCACCTGCGCGCCGTATTCCGTGTTCGAAGGGTTCATGGACATCTTCGAGAACTGGGAAGAATGGCTGGCCGCCAACACCGGTGCGCGCGTGCATGGGCACCTTTTCAGCGAGAACTGGGTGCAGTTCGCAGGCCGTGAGACGACCTTTGCAGGCGCGCTCACAGATAGCGCTCAGATGCGGGATTATAACTCACGATCGTTCCTGACGAACCTTCTGTGGAACACACGCGGCGAGCATCAGTGCTTCCAGTTTGGCCCGTGGGACAGCCAGTACATCTCCTGGGATTTGGCGACCGATCCCAATGCGCGGATTTACGTGATCACCGGCGCTTGGGCGCTGCAGCACTTCCGCTCCAACGCGGATTTCAGCGACATTCGTCGCGATGCGGCATGGCGCCAGAAGGTGGAGGCCGAGCACCTCCTTGCCCTGCAGAGCCAGTGGGCCAAGGGCAAGATTCGCCTCCTGTCGATGACCGAGTTCATCGAGAGCCCGATGGAGCATCTGCAGACCATCATCGATGACATCGTGGGTGACGGCGCCCGCCGCCTGACCGAGGCGCCGCGGATGCACAATCTCAAGGGCTTCGGGAAGTTCCTCCAGACGCTCAAGAACGAGGGCATGCACCCCTATCTCATGGGTGATTACCCGATGGACGACCTGCCCGAGCGCCCGCGCCAGCGGATGCGCAAACCCTATCTGGTGAAGAAGTAACGCATGGCGCGCTTTGACTATTTCGTCCTCTTCGCGGAGATGCGCACGGGCTCGAATTTCCTTGAGGCGAATATCAACCTCTACCCCGATCTGGCTTGCCTGGGGGAGGTCTTTAACCCGCATTTCCTCGCCTACCCCGACACGCAGGAGCTGCTTGGGTTTTCCCAAGCTGACCGCGACGCAGACCCGATGGCGCTGGTCGAGCAGATCCGCGAGCAGGACGGCATCCAGGGATTCCGCTTCTTCCATGACCACCATGGCGCGATCCTCGACGACATCATCGCCGACAAGCGCTGTGCGAAGATCGTGCTGACGCGGAACCCAGTGGAAAGCTACGTCAGCTGGAAGATCGCGCAGGCCACCGGCCAGTGGAAGCTGACAAACGCCACCCATCACAAGGCCAGCCAAGCTGAGTTCGACCGTGACGAGTTCGAACAGCATCTTGGTAACCTGCAGGCCTTCCAGATCGAGCTGTTGAACAGCCTCCAGAAGTCCGGCCAGACGGCGTTCTATGTGGCCTATGAGGATATCCAGGACGTCGAGATCATGAACGGCCTCGCAGCGTTCTTGGGGTCCGAAACGCGGCTCGAGGGGCTCTCGAAGAAGCTCAAAAAGCAGAACCCCGCGCCGATGTCGGAGAAGGTGGCGAACTTTGAAGAGATGGAGGTCTCGCTCGCCTCGCTCGATCGGTTTGACCTCACCCGCACCCCGAATTTTGAGCCGCGCCGGGGCGCTGTGATCCCGACCTATGTGGCAGCCGCTGAGGCGCCTTTGCTTTACATGCCGCTCCGCTCCGGCCCTGTGGCGCAGGTGAAGGAGTGGCTCTCTGGCTTTGGCGGACTGGAAGAGAACTTCACCCAGAAGACCCTGCGCCAATGGAAGCGCGGCCGTAAGGGGCATCGGACGTTCACCGTCGTGCGCCACCCGGTGCCGCGCGCCTACGAGGCCTTCCAGCGCCATATCGTGGGCACCGGCAAGGGCGCGTATCTGGAGATCCGGAAGACCTTGTCCAAGGTCTATAACGTGCCGCTCCAGCTCGACGGGCCGGATGAGACATGGGGTCATGAGGACCAACGCGCGGCCTTCCTTGCGTTCCTTGCGTTCCTCAAGATGAACCTTGGTGGGCAGACAGCGGTGCGCGTGGATGCGGTGTGGGCCAGTCAGAACGCGATCCTGTCAGGCTTTGCCGACTTCGCGCTGCCGGACGTGGTGGTGCGGGAAGAGAACATGGCCGCAGAGCTCGCTATGCTTTGCGAGATGGTGGGGGTGCAGTCGCCAGGCCTCCCGCCGATCGCGCTTGATGAGATCCCGCTCACCGACATCTATGACGAAGAGGTCGAAGCCGCCGTGCGCGACGTCTATCAGCGGGACTACATGGCGTTCGGCTACGGGCCCTACGCCAACTACGCCGCCAGCAGCGTCGCCTCGTAAGCACGAAGGATTGGGCGCGCGGGCAGGTAGGCCGGGCGCGACTGAAGGATCTGGCGCACTTCTTCCTGAGAAACCTCAGACAACTGCGCGAGGCCGTATTCCGTGGGCAAAAGGCTCTCAGTAGCCATGCCAGCGCAATCGATCACCTCGTGATCCGCGAGCAGCAGGTGATGGAAGTTCACCCGGTTGCCGCTGACGAGCTGAATGCCCGGTTTGCCAAGCAGCGCGTGCGCCGGGACGAGAACCTCGTCCTCCCCAAAGAACAGCTGCGCCTCGGCGCCGCCGATCAGAATACGGTGCTGTTGCGAGACGCGCAGCGTGCGGTCGTTCCCCAGCACACCAGCCTCAATCTCGACAGGGGCAAAGCGGCCAATGCCGAACGCCTTGCGGGAGCCTGTCCAAAGGATCGTCTGGGCGCCGTTGTCAGCGGTCATGACTTCATCACCAGCGCGCAGATCTTCGACCATACGATAGCCTTGCGGCGTCAGGATCGGGCAGCCTGTGTCAAAACAGATGGGCGTGGAATAGCCCGTCGCGGCGTAGCTTGGCCCTTCCTGCGCGTTGCTGATCGACAGCACGACATTCGGGGGTGGGAAGTCACCGGGCCCACCGATCACGGCGAGGCCTTCAATGCTGCCATAGGAATTGCCGCCGCCCGGTTCGCGGACGTTGAAGGCGATCATCGTCCAGGTGTCGCCGTTGTAGCTCACGTCAAAAGAGAACTCCGCCTCCAGCCGCGTGCCATTGGCGTAGGTGGTCCCGTCAATCTCCTGCGCGCCATCGAGCGTCTGCGAGCTGTCGTTGTCCTGAAAATTCAGATCGTTGTCGTTGATCGCGATGGGCGTCCACACCGGATTGCCAATGGTCATGGTCTGACCATTGAGATGGCTACCATCCCCCTGGGTCACACCGTCCAGCCCCGTAGGCGACGTCACTGTCAGATCGCTCTCATCGAGCACGTAAATCGTATAAGCCATAAGCCCCTCAACCCACCCATTACGCGAGTATGGTTAAGAGGCGATTAGGGCCGTCTTTGGGCTGAAAGATGGTTTATTGCCCACTTTGCGGCATCTGCCACAACCGGGGAGGGATCGTTTGCGAGGGCCTCGGCGGCGTTGCGCAGGCGCGTGGATCCGCTGTTACCGATGGCGTAGAGCACGTTGCGCACGAAGCGGTCGCGCCCGATGCGTTTGATCGGCGACCCAGAGAAGCGCGCGCGAAAGGCCGTGTCGTCGAGGGCGGCGAGGTCCGCGAGATCGGGGAACGACATCCCTTCCCGCGCGGCATAGCGCATTTCTTGCGCGTCGGAGGCGAACTTGTTCCAGGGGCAGACGGCGAGGCAATCGTCGCAGCCGTAGATGCGGTTGCCGAGAAGCGGGCGCAGTTCTTCGTCGACGGGGCCTTTGTGCTCGATCGTGAGGTAGGAGATGCAGCGCCGCGCATCGAGCTGGTAGGGCGCGGGGAAGGCGTCGGTCGGGCAGGCATCGAGGCAGCGCGTGCAGCTGCCGCAATGGTCGATCTCTGCGGTGTCGGTGGGCAGTTCGGCGGTGGTGAAGATCGAGCCGATGAAGAACCAATTCCCCAGCTCGCGGCCCACGAGGTTCGTGTGCTTGCCCTGCCAGCCGAGGCCCGCCGCTGCGGCCAAGGGTTTCTCGGCCACCGGCGCGGTATCGACGAAGACTTTCACTTCGCAGCCGAGCTCCGCCACCATCCAGCGGGCCAGCCGCTTCAGGCGTTTTTTGACGAGGTCGTGGTAGTCTTTTCCACGGGAATAGACGCTGATGTTGCCGGTCTCAGGCTGCTCCAGCCCGGCGAGCGCATCGGTGCCGTCATAGGCCTCTGCCAGCATCACGATGGATTTCGCCTCGGGCCACAGCACTTGCGGGTCGCCGCGCCAGGAAACGCGATCTTCCATCCAGCTCATGGAGCCGTGGTAGCCTTCGTCCAACGCGCGCGAAAGGCGGGCGGGCACCTGTGGAATGGCGTCAGGGCGCGTGATGCGGCAGGCTGTGAAGCCCACGTCAGCGGCCTGGGCCACGAGGCGGGCGCGGGCGTCCTCAGAAGTCGAGGTCGGCATAATGCCTTGGCGGCGGGAAGCCGGGCACGACGTCGGCCAGGATCGACCGGAACGCGGGCCGTGATTTGATCTTGGCGTACCAGTCTTTGACCGCCTCAGACCGGTTCCAATCCACGTCGGAGATATAATCGAGCGACGACAGATGCGCGGCAGCCGCAAAATCCGCCAGTGTCATCACATCGCCAGCCAACCAGCGGCGATGGTCGAGCAGCCACGTCATGTAGTCGAGGTGGTACTTGATGGCCTTGGCGCCCGCTTTGACGTTGGTGCTGTCGGGGTAGCCTTGGCCCATGAGCTTCTTGTTCACCCGCTCGTAGAGCAGCTTGGCCGTCACCTCGTGGTGAAACTTGTCGTCGAACCACGCCACGAGGCGGCGCACCTCGTAACGCGCCTCCCGCGCCTTGGGCAGGAGCGGCGGAGCCGGGTACGCCTCTTCGAGGTATTCGCAGATTGCCGCGCTTTCGGACATGGTCTGCCCGTCGACCTTGAGTACGGGCACCTTGCCGCCGGGGTTGCGGCGCATGAAGTCCGGGGATTGCTCCCAATAGCGCTCCTCGACGAGCTCCACCTCTACGCGTTTCTCCGCAAGTGAGAGCCGCACCTTGCGGCAGAAGGGGGAAAGCGGCGCGTGATAGAGCGTGTTCATCGTTCGGGAGGCCTGCTGCGGTTTTGCCAATCTCCATGCCCGACGCCCCGTCTCAATTCAAGTTTCCTCGAAGCAGTCGGAGCGGCCATCGGCAGCGATTGTGTCGGCACCGGCGAGGATTTGCCGGGCGCGGCTACGGACGAAATCGGAAGGTTTGGAGGCGGAGCGCCCCTTGGGGTCGGGCAAAATGGCTGCAAGGCGCGCGGCTTGGGTGCGGCTAAGCTCTTCCGGGCCCACGCCGAAGTAATGGCGCGAGGCGGCTTCAACTCCGAAGATGCCTTCGTCGAATTCGGCCACGTTCAGATAGACCTCGATGATGCGGCGCTTGGACCAGGTGAGCTCCACAAAGGGCGTGATCAGCGCCTCGAGCGCTTTGCGCATGTAGCTGCGCCCGTGCCAGAGGTAGACGTTCTTCACGACCTGCTGCGAGATCGTTGAGCCGCCCCGGAGCGCGCCTTCCTCCAGCGCTTGTTGGATCGCCGTCGTGTCGAGGCCCCAGTGCAGGCAGTAATTGGCATCCTCGGCGGCCACGGCGGCGCGGGCCATGATCGGCGCGATCTCCTCCAGCGGGACCCAGTTGTGATCCACCCCGCCGAGCCTGCTGGCCTCCTGCACCCGATACGGCCAGGTGGGCGGGTTTATGATCGATCCCAGCGCGATGATCAGCAGTGCCACGCCCAGCGCAATGAGCGCATAGCGCGTCAGCCGCCTGCGCAGCTGTTTGAAGAACGGCAACCGGTCCTTCTTCGTGATCTTGTTCGTCTTACGTGCCATCTGCTCGCACTTGGCCTGCCGTGGTGGGGCTTTGAGGCCCTCTTTGAGGCGAGGTGATACCTCAGATCAGGGCGCGATCATAGCAACAACGCACGGCAGTTGTACTCAGGCTCGAGCGCGAGGAAGCCCGGGTCGCCCGGGAAGTGGAACTCCACCGGTTCGTCCTCGTCCTGGAAGCTGCCGTCTTGGGTGCGGGTCACGGATTGGCCGGCCAGGAAGAGGCGCCAGTCGAGGTGGATGTATTCGTTGCCGCGACTTTCCCACACGAGCGATCCATCGGGTCGCGTGGCGCGGGCGTAGGTGTCGGTGCGCAGGAGCGGTACGTCGTCGATGACCACCGTTTCGCCGGTCAGCAGGTCGCGGCCTTGGTAGATGATCGTCTCACCCACCTCAGAAGTGGTTGAGAAGTTGAAATCATCGCGCCCTTTGCGCGCGAGGTCGGTGAAGCTCGCTGGGTCTTCAGGCGCGGGATCAAGCGTGTCGAGGATGTTGCTGCGCACGTCGAGGCTTTCGATCCACTGCGCCTCGCTGTCGATGGTGCTGACGAAGAAGGGCCCATCGTCATCAAGATCCACTCGATGCTGGAAACCTTCCGGGTCGCCCTCGCAGGTGTAGTGATGCGTGACTTGGCAGAGCTTGTACTGGACGGTGACAAAGCCGGTGCAGCCTTCGGGCAGGCCGAAACGCTCGATCTCGTCCGGCGCGGTGCTTTGCGCCTGAACGGCCCCTGACAAGGCGAGCGCCGCCATGGCGGCACAGCGGGTGAGCCAGCTGGTGCTTTGCATCCGTCTTATCTCCTTCACGCTGAGAGACCTCGGCCCTCCCATACTGCGTTGTGGCGCATCTTGTCTGCCCTTTTGGACTATACTGAGGCGCGCGGGCTTGTTTATGAACATCGGCAAGCAATCAGAGCCGAGCATGCCGCTTTTCCATCTTATCCTTGTGGCCTTGATCCAAGGGGTCACCGAGTTCCTGCCGGTTTCCTCGTCAGGGCATCTGGTGCTGCTGCCGGTTCTGACCGGCTACGAGGATCAGGGCTTGGTAATTGATGTGGCGGCCCATGTTGGGACACTGCTCGCTGTGGTTCTCTATTTCTGGTCGGATGTGCGCCTAGCGCTGGGCGGCCTGGGGCGGCTGCTGCGAGGCAAAATCGACAGCCAGGGTGCGTGGTTGGCGCTGTGCCTGATCATCGCGACCGTTCCCGTTGTGCTTGTGGGGCTTATCTTCAGCCTGACGGGCCTCTCAGATGCGCTGAGGTCGGTCGAGGTTATTGCCTGGACGATGATCCTGTTCGGTGTGGTGCTATACGTTGCTGACCAGCGCGCGAGCCTGACGAAGACCCAAGCGCATCTGAGCTTGAAGGACGCGCTTAAGCTCGGGCTCTGGCAGGCGGTGGCGCTCATTCCGGGTACGTCGCGGTCCGGCATCACCATCACGGGTGCATTGACGCTGGGCTATACCCGCGAGGATGGCGCGCGCATTGCGATGCTCATGTCGATCCCTACGATCATCGCCTCGGGCGTGCTCTCTGGGGCGGATGCGATCGGCAGCGATGTGGCGCTGCGCGATGTGGCGATCGTCATCGGGCTCAGCTTCCTTGCGGCTCTCGCAGCGCTGGCGCTGATGATGCGCCTCCTCAAGACGGTGAGCTTCACGCCCTATGTGATCTACCGGATCGCCCTGGGCGTTATGCTGCTCGGTCTTGTCTACGGTGGCGCGCTTAGCTGAGATACGTGGGCATGACGTCCGCCATGGGCGTGGGCGTCACACCGAGCGCCTCAAGCCCCGGATACTGACCAGACGCCACATTGTCGTTGGCCAGGTTCTTGACCTGATCGCGGGTGATCTGCGGTTCGAGCGCGTGACCGGTAAGTGCGGAGAGCGTCTCGAATGAGAACCCCATGAGCATGCCGATAGACGAGGGCAGAGGCAGGACAAGTCGCTTGCGGTTCAGCACGCCGAGCATCCGCGTCATCAGATCGCCAAAGCTCTCCACTTCAGGGCCGCCGATCTCATGGATCCCCTGCGCGCCCTGTGCGAGCCCCGCCATGACGGCGGCAGCGATGTCCTCCACAAAGATCGGCTGAAAGCGCGTGTCCGCGCCCACGACTGGCACGAAAGGCGAGAGTTTGGACATATCCGCAAAGCGCGTGAAAAAGCTGTCGCCCGGCCCAAAGACGATGGAGGGCCGCAGGATCAAAGCGCCCGGCATATGGGCCAGTACGCCGGCCTCGCCCTTCGCTTTGGTGCGTTGGTAGAGGCTGTCTGATCCGGCATCGGCGCCGATGGACGAGATTTGCACCATG
>JBCBFV010000091.1:0-8644 GCA_038527425.1 Pseudomonadota bacterium | reverse complement strand
GCCACCGCTCTGGCTTGTTCGTTTCGCGACAGCTACGACATGGTCAGGCAAGCTGGCATCGAGGAGGTTTTCGGCATTTCCGCCCAGTCCCCAGAGGATCACCGTGAAGCGGCGCACCGCCTCGCGCTCCCCTACACGCTCCTGAGCGATCCGGAGATGCGTTTCTCTTTCGCACTGGATCTGCCGAGATTCATCTTGAACCATCAACGTTATACCGCGCCCGCTGTGTTGATCGCCCAGGGAGGCAGGATCCTTGCAGCGCTCCACCCCGTCCGGCATGCACCGACCGCCGCACAACGCGTGTTGCGCGAACTCGCCAAGGCGCGACTTGCCCATCAGAAAGCCCAAATCGCATGAGCTCTGCCCGTCCGTTTGCCCCGTTTGAGTGGATGATCGCCTGGCGATACGTCCGCGCGCGCCGTGCCGAGGGCGGGGTGAGCACGATGACGTGGATTTCGCTCATCGGGATCATGCTTGCGGTTGCGGCACTGATCATCACATTGGCGGTGCGTTCCGGATTTCGAACAGAACTCGTTGATACGATCCTTGGCGCCAATGCCCATGTGACCGTCTATCAGACTGCAAGCCTCACTCAGCAGGGCGGCCTTGATCGCACAATCTCGGACTTTGACGTGGTGGCTGAGCGGATCGAGGCGATCCCGGGCGTCACCCGTGCGGCTCCGCTCGTGCGCGGGCAAGTGATGGCCAATTTTGGTGACCGCAACTCCGGCGTGGAAGTCTTTGGGATCACAGCTGAAAATCTTTCTGGGGTCCCCCGTGTCGTCGACCCGATTGAAAGCTTAGGCAGCCTCGATGATTTCGAGAACGGTGTGGCGATCGGCTATGAGGTGGCGCGGGAGCTAGGTCTGACCGTCGGCGACCGGATCAAGCTGATTTCACCCAACGGCGTGCGCACAGCTTTCGGCACCTCACCGAGGGTGAAGAGCTTTACCGTAGCCTACATCTTCCGCGCCGGTTTGCATGTCATCGATCGGACGCGGATCTACATGCCGTTTGAGGAGGCACAGCTCTATTTCAACCGCGATGGCGTCGCGGACGAGATCGAAGTGATGGTGGAAAATCCTGACGAAATAGGGGATTACGCGCTTCCCCTCATGCAAGCGGGCGGTGATCGCGCCGTGATTTGGACGTGGCAGGACGGCTCTCGATCGGCCCTGCGAGCGCTCACGATCGAGGACAACGTAATGTTCATCATTCTCGCGATCCTCGTGCTTCTGAGCGCCATGAACATCGTCTCTGGCATCATCATGCTTGTGAAGAACAAGGGCGCCGACATCGGAATTCTGCGGACGATTGGGCTTAGTGAAGGCGCGGTCATGCGCGTTTTCTTTTTATGCGGCGCTGGGATCGGGATGGCGGGGACGCTGTTGGGCGTGATCCTTGGCGTCACCTTCGTAATCTGGATCCAGGAGATCTTCTCGCTCGTGAACTATGTCTCTGGGGGCGGGGTGTGGGATCCTTCCATCCGAGGCATCTACGAGCTCCCGGCAGAGCTGCGCGCCTTTGATGTTTTCCGCTCAGTCGCGCTTTCGCTTTTCCTGAGTTTCACGGTCACGATTTTCCCCGCGCGCGCTGCGGCCCGGCTGAACCCGGTGGAGGCTTTGCGCTATGAGTGATGTCCTCAAGCTGGACGGTGTCTCCAAAGGATACAACCTTGGAAAACCAAATGAGATCAGAGTACTGAGCGATCTTTCTCTTGCATTGCGCGAAGGTGAGATCGTGGCACTTGAGGCGCCCTCTGGGTCCGGGAAGTCGACGCTTCTTCATATTGCGGGCCTCCTCGATACACCTGACGCGGGTGACGTGATTTTGGGTGGCGATGTCGCGGGTAAGTCGGACCGCCAGCGCACCGGGCTGAGGCGCGCGACGCTCGGTTTCGTCTACCAGTTTCACCACCTGCTCCCTGAGTTCACGGCCCTCGAAAACATCCTCCTCCCTCAGCTGTCGGCAGGCACGCCTCGCACTGACGCCGAGACCAGGGCGATCGAACTTCTGGATGAAGTCGGCCTGAAAGACCGCGCCACGCACCGGCCAGCGGCGCTCTCGGGGGGGGAACAGCAACGCGTGGCGTTCTGCCGAGCGCTGGCAAATCGTCCCAAAGTACTTTTGGCGGACGAGCCGACCGGTAACCTAGACCCTGAGACCTCAGACACCGTCTTTGAAGCTTTGCTCAGGCTGGCCCGGCGCGACGGCATGGCGGCGCTTGTGGCGACGCACAATCCCGCGCTCGCAGCGCGTATGGACAGACGCCTGCGTCTCGTCACTGGCAAGATAGAGGAGATCTGACATGCGTGTGTCGGTCAATGAAATCCGCGACGCGTCGCGAGAGGCCCTGACGAACGCCGGGGCAATCCCGTGGATTGCCGAGAGCGTGGCAGATGCCGTGGCGCATTCGGAGGCCCATGGGAACGTGATCTGTGGCCTCTATTACCTTGAATCCTATTGCCTTCAGTTGCGTTCAGGGCGCGTGAAGGGCGACGTGGAGCCCGAGGTTTCACAACCCACCCCTGGCGCAGTCCTTGCCGACGCGCGGTTCGGCTTTGCTCAGCCCGCCTTTGCGCGTGGGCTTCCTGTCGCGCTCGAGACGGTGCAAACGCAGGGCATCGCGCTCTTCTCGGTCGCTCATGCTCATACCTGCACCTCGCTGGGCTCTTTTACGGAACAGATCGCGCGGGCCGGGTGCATCGCCATTGGTGTCACGAATGCCTCTGCGATTGTCGCCCCGCCCGGCGGCGCACGGCGCACGCTTGGGACGAACCCCTTCGCATTCTCGGTGCCGGGGCCAGACGGTCTGGCGTTGCACTATGACAGTTCGACCTCGGCCGTGGCGCTCGGAAAGATCACGATGGCCAAGGCTGCGGGCGAGAGCATTCCCGAAGGCTGGGCCGTTGACGCCAACGGTCAGCCCACGACGGATCCAGAAGAAGCGCTCAAGGGATCGCTCGTGAGTGCCGCTGGCTACAAGGGCTGGGGCCTCGGACTGCTTGTTGAGGTGCTGGCAAGCGCACTCACAGGCTCCGTCAGTTCGCGCGATGTCGTGGGGCTAAAGGTGGCCGAAGGTAAACCGCATGACCTCGGCCAGACCTACATCCTGGTCAGAACGGACGTCTTTGCCGCCGATTTCGCGGACAAGCTGGCGGATTTGCAAGAGGCTGTGGCCGCTGACGCGGGTGCGCGGTTGCCGGGCGCGAGCCGTGAGGCGATGTCGGAGGTCGACGTGCCCGATGCGCTTTGGGAGCTGACGCTTAGCTTAGCTGCACAGGCCTGAGCGCGGCGCGTCTGGCCAGCCAACATAGGTCTGCGCTGGCGGGATTTGTCCCAAGGGGATCTCTGTCGAGATGAGATCGCGCAACCGCTCGGTACGGGCGCCGTCGGGGTCGAGCAGGGCGCAGCAGACATATTCCTCCACCAGCCCCGCCTGCTGTTCGTAGCCATAGCTCAGAAATGGCTGTGACGTCGCTGGGTCGAAGAGGTAGGGATCATCGCTCCGCAAGTGCTCTGCCGCGGCCTTGAGGGGATGGTAGTTTGTCCGATCGCGGTTCTGCCACTGCCAGATATGCGTCATTTCGTGAGCAAAGAGCATGGTCTCGTAGAGGTTCACCTCGCGCGGGTAGTCGGGGACAAAATCCGCAAGGCTCCAACCTGGGCTGAGAAACAGGCGGTTGAAGGCAACGAGGCCAGCGGGCGTCACTTTGATCGTTCCTGTGCGGGCGGGCACGATCTGCTCCTGACATGTCACGCGGGGGCGCGGGGGCAGATTGACGGTGAAGGACCGTAAGGGCGCATCTTCGACAATGCGCACTTTGCGCGCATCGAGGGTGGGACCGAAGAGGTCCGACACAAGCGCGGTTTCAGGGGCTGTAAGGGGCCTGCCGCACGCGCTGAGTGCGAGAAATGCGATCATCAAGAGACGCGTCATTGGTGCAGAATGCGTGCGAAAGGGTGGCGGCTCAAGCGCTGTGCTGCATCCAACCTGCGGCTTTTAAGCAAACTTTAACTATCCCGTGGCATCCCTGTTTTGTCCGTACTCAAAATGGGTAGGCGCTATCTGGCGCCGCCCCTATCTGACTAAGAGCCTGCCATGAAACACCTGGTATTCAGTGTAATGGTATTGTCTTCCACGGCGGCGGCGGACCCCTTCGGGGTGAAAATGGGAGACGAGGTACAACAGTATCGCGTGATGAGTGAGCTTCCGAGCTTTAAGTTCCTCGTCGTCCCAACTCCGCATCCAGATTTTTACATGTACCAAGGCGTGCACAGTCACGACCACGGGATCTGCCAAGTCAGGGCAACGTCTCAGCCGTTCTTTTCAGATCGGTTCGGTGACGGGATCCAAGATGACTTCGCACGCTATGAAAAGGCGCTGACCTTGAAATACGGGGACGCAGAAAGCCACAGATCTTTGGCTGATGACTCGATCTGGGCCAGGCCCGGCGCTTGGGTCATGTCAGTGGCGCAAAAGGACCGCGTACACGCGACTTACTGGTCAGGAGAGGGGCTGGCAGAGCATGGGCTGGGCCGTATTGAGCTGCGTGTCGATTCACTGCTCGAAGACGCGGCCGTCATCGTGATCGAGTACCAAAGCGCCTCCTTTGAGGATTGCATGGCTTCGATTGAAGGCGAAAAGAACGCGTCCTTCTAGGCGGCCGTTCGGCCCGCCTTGCGTTGTCGCCACAGCGCATCAGACGTCGAGCTCTTCCACAAAGCGCGCATTTTCCTGAATGTATTGGAAGCGGAGCTCGGGCTTCTTGCCCATGAGACGCTCGACCAGATCGCCGGTCTCGCCCGGTGCGTCCTCGTCGATGGTCACGCGGATCAGCTTGCGGGTTTTCGGGTTCATCGTCGTCTCTTTGAGGTCCTTGGCGTCCATTTCGCCCAAGCCCTTGAAGCGGGAGACGTCGATCTTGCCTTTGCCGCCCAGGCCTTTCTCTAGCCACGCGTCCCGCTCGCGTTCGTCGATGCAATAGACGCGCTTGGCGCCTTGGGTCAGGCGGTAGAGCGGGGGGCAAGCGAGGTAGAGGTGGCCCGCGTCGATCATCGGGCGCATCTGCGTGAAGAAGAACGTCATCAGGAGCGAGGCGATATGCGCGCCGTCCACGTCGGCGTCGGTCATGATGATGATCTTGTCGTAGCGCAGGTCATCGAGGTTGAACTTCGTACCGAGCCCCGTGCCAAGCGCATCGCACAGATCCTTGATCTCCGCGTTCGTGGAGATTTTCGACGACGCCGCACCAAGCACGTTCAGAACCTTGCCGCGCAGGGGCAGCATGGCTTGATACTTTCGGTCCCGCGCCATCTTGCCGGAGCCGCCAGCGCTGTCGCCCTCGACGATGAAGAGTTCGGTGCCTTCGCGTGTTTGTTTTGAGCAATCCACCAACTTGCCGGGAAGGCGCAATTTCTTGGTGGCCGATTTGCGTTGTGTTTCCTTCTCGGCCCTTCTGCGCAGCCGTTCTTCGGCGCGCAGGATCAGAAAATCGAGGATGGCCCCGGCGGACTTCGTGTCGGCTGCGAGCCAGTTGTCGAACCGGTCGCGTACCGCCTGTTCAACGAGCTTTTGTGCCTCGACCGTGGCGAGGCGGTCCTTCGTCTGGCCCACGAACTCGGGCTCGCGAATAAAGCAGCTGACCAGCGCGCAGCCGCCCGTGGTCAGGTCGTCACGGTTGATTTGGGCGGCTTTCTTGTTGCCCGCGAGTTCGCCGTACGCGCGCAGACCGCGCAGGATTGCCATCCAGAAGCCCGCCTCGTGGGTGCCGCCTTCGGGCGTGGGCACCGTGTTACAATAGCTCTGGATGAAGCCATCGCGCACGGGCGTCCAATTGATGGCCCATTCGACCTTGCCGGGCGTGTCGAAACGTTCCTGAAAGTCGACCGTGCCGGAGAAGGGGTTGTCGGCATAGGTCGTCGTGCCGTCTAGCGTCTCGTTGAGGTAATCGGTCAGACCGCCGGGGAAGTGGAACGTTGCTTCCTGGGGCGTGTCACCTTCGGCGATAGCGCTTTTCCAGCGGATTTCGACCCCGCTGAAAAGGTAGGCTTTCGAGCGGATCGATTGGAAAAGCCGCGAGGGCTTGAAGCGGTGTTTGCCGAAGATTTCTTCATCTGCATGGAAGGTGACGGTGGTGCCGCGCCGGTTGGGGGCCGCGCCAATTTCCTCGACAGGGCCCAAAGGGATCCCGCGCGAAAAGCGCTGTTCATAGAGCTTCCTGTCGCGGGCGACCTGCACCACCATCGAATCTGAGAGAGCGTTCACGACTGAGGCGCCCACACCGTGGAGGCCGCCGGATGTCTGATAGGCCTTGCCCGAGAACTTGCCGCCCGCATGCAGCGTACACAGGATCACCTCCAGCGCGCTTTTGTCCGGGAACTTCGGGTGCGGATCGATGGGGATGCCGCGCCCGTTGTCGCGGATCGTGATCGAGTAATCCTCGTGCAGCTCCACCTCGATGCGGTTGGCATGGCCGGCCACGGCCTCGTCCATCGAGTTGTCGAGAACTTCGGCCACCATGTGATGCAGCGCGCGCTCGTCGGTGCCGCCGATATACATGCCCGGGCGCTTGCGGACCGGTTCGAGGCCCTCAAGGACTTCGATCGAAGAAGCGTCATAGCTCTCGGTTGCCGCGTTCAGCAGGTCGTTCATCTGGGTACCGCTCTTTTATGGTTGGGTCCGATTGTGCCACTTGCATCGACCGGGCGCTAGTGATTTGCCTTCGCCTGACGAATGAAAGGCCCCGAAAATGATCATCCGCGACGCACAACCCGCCGATGTCCCCGCGATGAGCGCGATGCTCTATGCACTTAAGGACGCAGGCAAGCGAACGCGGCCCTGTGACGAGGCCTTTGTGATGGAATCCTACGTGGCCTCGCTCCACCACATCTGCTGCTATATCGCCGTTGACGGAGATGAAGTGTTGGGCTTGCAGACACTAACACATGCCTACGAAGGCAACCCTTACAATGCGCCCTTAGGCTCCGGCATGATCGGCACACACGTCTCGCCCAACGCGGCGCGGCGCGGCATCGGTCGGGGCCTCTTTGAGCGCACGCTGGAGGCCGCACGAGAGGCTGGCCTGACGGGCATAGAGGCCTTCATTCAGAAGACCAACGATGACGGGCATTTCTACTACGGTGCCATGGGATTTGAGCCTGTGCGCGAAGACGGCACAGCCCTCGTCAGGTTCTACACGCTTTAGGATCTCAGCGCGCTTAGCGTTTTCACCACGGGCGTGAGCTCTCGAAAAACCTGCACCATCTGGTCGCGAGTGAGGCCCGCATCGCTGTCGCGCCATGCGGTCAGCCCACGTCTGCGGAGCAGTGCCTCGCTCGGGTGATCCTTGGAGTAGGGGGCGGGTACCCGTTTGAAGGCGGGTTCGCTGATCCGATACCCGTTCGTAGTGAGACCATTCATGATCGAGGCAATTTCGTCGCTCGACCGGTCCACTTGCCCGCGCCACGCCTCCATCGCGTGTTTGTCGAAGTCGCGCTGCCCGGCACCCAGCGTCACATAGCTGGGCGAGATGCCAAAGAACCAACCGGGCTTGGCGGGACCCTCACCCGAAGCACTCCACATCATATGAAGATGCGTGTGGTAGGGGGTCTTGTCTTTGGAAAAGCGCAGGTCGCGATGCGGGCGGAAAAGCTTCGTTGTGACTGTCGCGCCGAATTCTCTAGAAATGGGCCCAGACAGCTCGTCCAGGAGCTGCAGAGCAGGGACTTTGAGCTGTTCGTCGTATTCTTTTTTGTGATCGTCCCAATACTCTTTCGTGTTCTGTTCGGCGAGCGCAGACAAGAAAGTCTGAGCATCGTGGATCAGGCGCGTTAGGAGGCTGGGCATGGGCGATCTCCTTCACCTTTCAGCCTAACCTATCCTCTTGCCCCGACAAGGGGGCAGGCGTATCGGGCAGATATGTCCGCACTCACCGAATATCGTCCCGAAGCGAAAGCGATGCTCGGGTTGGCTCTGCCTTTGGCGGGGAGCCTTGTGGCGCAGGTGGCGCTTGGCGCGACCGATACGCTGATGATGGGCCGCTACGGCGTGCCGGAACTCGCCGCGCTCACGGTGGCGACGTCGTTCTTCTTCATTCTTTTTCTGGCGGTCTCGGGCTTTGCGTGGGCGGCATTGCCCCTCATCGCGGAAGCGGCGGAGAAGGGCGATGACCAACAGGTGCGGCGCGTCACACGGATGAGCTTTTGGCTCGTCACCGCCTTTGGCGCGCTCTGCATCGTGCCTTTGTGGTTCGCGCGGCCGGTTCTGATTGCGGCTGGGCAGGAGCCGGAGATTGCGCAGTTTGGACAGGAATACCTGCGTATCGCTTGCTGGGGCATCTTCCCGCAGCTCTGGATCATGACGCTAAAAAGCTATCTCAGCGCGCTTGAGCGGACGGGCGTTGTGCTTTGGGTGACGGTATCAGCCATCCTGCCCAATATCGCGATCAACTACCTGCTCATCTTTGGCAATTTCGGCGCGCCGGAGCTTGGTGTGCGCGGGGCAGCTGTGGCGACCCTTCTGGTGGGGATCGGCACGTTCCTCGCCATGATGATCTACGCCCTCAGGCAGTTCCCACAGCACACGCTGCTCCAACGGATCTGGAGGCCCGATCCCCAGATGCTTCTTCGTGTCTTCGCGCAC
>JBCBFV010000090.1:0-8672 GCA_038527425.1 Pseudomonadota bacterium | reverse complement strand
CTTCGGCATTCCGGGACTCGGCCTGCCGCGCCCGTGGAACAGCCCATATATCTGGGGCACCGTGGCCCTTGTGCTGACCTACAGCGCCTACGTGGCCGAGATCTTTCGGGGCGGCATCGACAGCGTGCATACCTCGCAGCGCGCCGCGGCGCAGTCGCTGGGGCTCAATGAGCGCGATACGATGCGCTACGTGATCCTGCCGCAGGCCATCCGCCGGGTGATCCCGGCCCAGATGAATATGCTGATCGCGCTGCAAAAAGACGTGGCTCTCCTGAGCTTCATCGGCCCGGTGGAGATTTTCCGCCAGGCAGGGGTGTTCAAATCCCTCATGGCCAACTTCACGCCTTATGTGGGGGCCGCGATCATCTTCCTGGCTGTGACGATCCCCGCCACACGCTACGCCGATTATCTGATGAGCCGTCAGGCCAAGGAGCGGTCGTGAAGCTTTCACTGCGCGGGGTGGTCAAAGAGTTCGGCTCCAACAGGGTCTGCGACGGCATATCGCTCGATGTGGCCGAGGGGCAGATGGTGTGCCTGATCGGAGCCTCTGGCGGTGGGAAGTCCACGCTTCTGCGCTGCATAAACCTGCTCGAACCCATTGAAGATGGAGAGATTTTCTTGGACGGTGAGGATATCTCGGTGCCCGGCCTGGATCCCGCACCGGTGCGCCGTCGGATCGGGATGGTCTTTCAGAGCTATAACCTCTTCCCCCATATGACGGCTGAAGAGAACGCCATGCTCGCGCCGCGTCGCGTGCGCGGGATGAGCTCTGAGGCGCTGCGCCCTGAAATCACAGCGCTTTTTGAGAAGTTCGGTCTGGCGGACCGGATGAGCCACTACCCGGATCAGCTCTCTGGTGGCCAGCAGCAGCGCGTGGCCATCGTGCGCGCCTTGGCGATGAAGCCCGAGGTGATGCTCTTTGACGAGATCACCAGTGCGCTTGATCCCCAGCTCGTAGGTGAGGTGCTCGATGTTTTGCGGGTGCTCAAGGACGATGGGATGACGATGGTGCTTGCCACACACGAGATGAACTTCGCTCGAGAAGCCGCGGATAAGGTTTGCTTTCTCGCTAAGGGAAAGATCGTTGAAGAGGGCCCGCCTGAACAGATGTTTGGTGCCCCCCAGCAAGCAGAAACGAAGGCTTTCTTGGCGCGCGCACTTAAGTAATCAGGGTAGGCCCGCGAGGAATTCGCTCAGAGCGTCCAGCGCTGCGCGGATACCGGGCTCGTGGCGCGTTTCGTGATGGCACACGAGCCAGCGCTGGTGGCTTAGGTCGGCAATGATCTCGGATTGCCGCGATAAAATCGGACGGGCATCTCCAACGAACGTGGGCAGAACCACTTTGCCGATCCCGGCCTCGGCCATCGCCAAAAGGAGCCGGGGGTCATTGGCGGTGGTCACGATTTCCGAGTTATGGTGCTCCCTGAGCCAAGCGGCAGAAGCGGTGGCAGCGGCGTCGTAGGATGCGCCAATCCACCCGTCTGCGTCCGGCCGACCGTAGGCCGCGAAATGGACCTCGCCCACGGTTCGCCCTGCGAGCCATGGTTGATCAGGGCGCTTGTTTCGAATCCCGATGTCGATCTCGCGCCGAGCGATGTCGAGCTCGATATTGGCGTGTAGGAACTCCGGCACCCAAGGGGCGCTCGGCTGCCAGATCTGCGCGATGTTTTCGGCAAGGTGCAGTGCGCTCCAAGTGCCAGCCGATATCCTCACGCGCGTGGGGCCGTCCTGTGCGGCTTGCCAGAGCGCGATGTCGGCGGCGGCGGCTTCCATTTTCTCAGTTCGCTCAAGGAGTTCGCGGCCTGTCGCTGTGGGCGTGTAGCCTTGCGCGCCATGGAGGAAGAGGCGCCTTCCCAAACGCGCCTCAAGGGCTGTCATGCGGCGCGATAGTGTCGCGGTACTGACGCCCCGTTCGCGGGCCGCGGGCGCGAGGGCGCCGTGGCGTGCGACGGCGGAGAAAAGAGCGAGGTCATCCCAGGATGCTTGCATAATTGCAAGTGTGCTTGCTGAAGCGGCGGGATGCAAGCGGAGAGCAGAGGAGTATCTTTCTCACGATAGATAAGAGGAGTTACTCATGTTTTCATGGTTCATTGCTTGGTATGACCACCCGCTCGAGCAACCCAGTGAAGCGCAAAAGGAGCGCCAGGCATTTGCAAAAATGGTGGTGGAGGAGCGTCGCCAACGACGACGCGCGTTCTTCCGGAGGCTGCTGGTAAGGTTCCGATTAGCGTAAGGGCCGCGCTGGGTTGCCAGCCACGGTTTGGCCTGGTGCCACATCACGGGTGACAACTGCGCCCGCCCCAACAATTGCGTCATCGCCAATCGTGACCCCGGGCAAGATCAATGCGCCGCCGCCGATCCACACGTCTTTGCCGATGGTGATGGGTTGGCCGAACTCTAAAAACGCCGCGCGGCTTTCAGGGTCGCGCGGGTGATCGGCAGCCAGAATCTGGGTCATCGGGCCGATTTGCGTTCGGTCCCCGATGCGCACGGGGCAGATATCGAGGACCGTGCAACCGTAGTTGAAGAAAACATCGTCGCCGAGAAAGATGTTCGTTCCGTAGTCGACGTAGAAAGGCGCGCGGATCGCGCAGTCTTTGCCACGTCCACCGAGCAGGTCATCGAGGATGGGCGCGCGTTTGTCGCCGTCGGCAACCGTTGTCGCGTTATAGGCGGCCATCAGCTGCTGCGCGCGGGCGCGGGCGGCGACGAGCTCGGGATCGCCGGGGCGGTAGTTCTCGCCCGCGATCATCTTTTCCATCTCGGTCTTCATTGCGCGGCCATCAGGGCTTTGCGGCCCCAGTCTGCGGCTTCTTCAGGATCATCAAGCGCGCTTTCCGGCAGCGTCCAATATCTCATGGAGGCAATTTTGCCGTCCTTGCGTTCGTGCGTGAAGATCTCAGAGCCTTCGGCAGCGAGTTCATCCGCCAGCGTGCCAGTAGCCTTTACGAAAACGCGGGCCTCGGCGCTCATGATTGCGAAGATCTGACCTTCAGAATAGAGCGACAGGCCACCCATCATCTTTCGGTGGGTGAGGTCAGGCAATGCTGAGAAAAGGTCACGGATGAAGGCGATATCTTCGTCCGTGATGGACATCACATGAAGCCGAGTTCGAGGCGTGCCTCTTCGCTCATCATGTCCATGCCCCAGGGCGGATCCCAGGTGATTTCGACATCGACCTGCTTGACGCCGGGCAGGGGCTCGATGGCGTCGGCCACCCAGCCGGGCATGTCTTCGGCCACCGGGCAGCCGGGTGCGGTGAGCGTCATGATGACGAGAACCGCGTTCTCCTCCGTGATCGAGACCGTGTAGACCAGGCCCAGGTCAAAGATGTTCACCGGGATCTCGGGGTCGTAGACGCTGCGGATCGCTTCCACGATCTGGTCATAGAGCGCATGGTCCGTCGACGAGGGGCGGATTACCATTTCACCTTCGGATGCGGACATGTCGTTCATCGAACTCTCCTTGCTGCCGAGCATATAGGCAGAGCCGACGAAAGCGTAAACCTTTTCGGTCAGTTCTAAGTGTGCGGTCGCGCACGGAGCATATCGAGGCTGCGTTGCAGCTCGGGGCGCGTCATATCGCGGGCGATAACGACGATGCGCGATCGGCGGTCTGTGCCTGTCCAGGTTTTGAGCGGCCGGGGCCGTTCGAACGTGTTTTGTACGCCGTGGAAAACAAAGGGGAGGTCGATCCCCTCAAGAAATACGATCCCCTTAACGCGCAGAAGATCGCGCCCTTTGAGGGCCGTGAGTGTTTTCAGCCATCGGTCGAAAATGGCATCGGTAAGAGGCTCCTCCAAAACGATGGAGGCGCTGCCAATGCGGGTATCATGCGGGGCACCACCCGAGCCTGCGAGGGTCGTCGACAGGCTGGTGAGAGACCCAGCACCCGGGAAACCCGGCAGCCCAGCTGCAAGGCCTGCCATGGCCCCAAATTCGACAGGCTCGGGCCGTTGGGTTGTCCACGCAATGGCTTCTTCCATGGGGGATTCTGATCGTGTTTGGGTCAGGTTCCAGAGGGCCGCAGGATCAACCTCGCCTCGGGAAGCGCGCAGGATTTGTGCTGTTGGGTTCAGGCCTTTCAGGCGCGTCACCATGGCATCAGATAAGGCTTGGTGGGCGAGGTCTGTCTTTGAGAGGATCAGCAGGTCGGCCATGGAAGCCTGCGAAACAGCCTCGAACTGGGTGTCCAGGGTCTGCGCCCCGTGGGCCGCGTCTACCACCGTCACGATCCCATCAAGGCGCACGTTGCGCGCGAGCACGGGATCGGTGGCAATGGTTTGGTAGATCGGGCTGGGGTCCGCCAGGCCGGTCGTCTCGATGACAATGCGCTCGAATTCGTAATTCCCCGATTCCCGTCTCTCCAGCAGGCTCAGGATCGTCGACGGTAACTCGCCTCGGACCGAGCAACATAGGCAGCCGGAGTTCATCAGGGTCACGTCGCCATCGACAGAGTGGATGAGATCCTGATCGAGGCCAGCCTCTCCGAATTCATTGACGATCACGGCCACGCGCCCGGTGGACGCATCACATAACACGCGGTCGAGCAGAGTGGTTTTCCCAGCGCCAAGGAAGCCCGTGAGAATAGTAAGCGGAAGGCGCGGATCAGAAGAATTCGTCATTGTGCTGGGAGGGGGCTCATTAGGGCTGGATTTCGTTATGTTATACTATAACTAGTGCGCGCAGTCAGTGGAGCGCAACTATGGCCGGCAATCGCGGAGCGACAAGTTTGAAATGCCGTCGGGCGAAGAACCCGATGCGTGATTTCGATCGCTTGCCCTCGGATTTGCGTCAGTGGGTTGCTGGGGCCATGTTGCCCTGGCGTGCCGCGACGGTGCGTGCTGCATACGATAAGGCAATGGCGCGCACGGGTGACCCTGAACGCGCCTTGGAAGAGCTTGATGCACTGCAAGCACGGCTGGTTGCCAAAGACGCCGCCCGTATTTGGGGGGAGGCGTATCCTTCTGGACGGGCTTAACTCAGTTGCAACAGCCGCATGATTTGGGGGCGGCTTGCGTGAGATCCTCTTCAGATATCTCGAACTCACCCGTCAGCGTTGGAAGCGGCACATCGAGAGCCAGCGAGAGCCGCAAGGCCGTGGCGTGATCGACCGCGGTTGCCGGTGCAGTAGTTTCCAGCTTGGTCACCTGCCGCTCGGTGAGGCCGGTGAGCTTGGCAAGTTTTGGTCTGCCGATTTTGCGGGCTTTTCGGATCGACTTGATGCGCGTGGTGTCGAGAGTGAGTGTTGCCATGGGTACCTCCGGTGCGCTCTTGGACGTTAGCGCGACGTCCTCGTCAAGACCGCTGCTTGAACTTGGCAATACAGTGGTGATGGACTAGCTGCGGCGCAAGAGATCAAGACGGGACGATCACGCACATGGCACAGCGCTTCAGCTTTGACCTCAAGGCAACAGACGGACGAGCGCGGACCGGTGTCATTTCAACACCGCGTGGAGAAGTGCGCACGCCCGCCTTCATGCCGGTTGGCACGGCCGCAACTGTGAAGGCGATGATGCCTGAATCGGTGCGTGCGACTGGCGCCGATATCCTCCTTGGGAACACATACCATCTGATGTTGCGCCCGACGGCTGAGCGGATTGATGCGTTGGGCGGTCTCCATGGGTTCATGAACTGGGAACGGCCGATCCTGACGGATTCTGGCGGATTTCAGGTGATGTCGCTCGCCGGTCTGCGCAAGCTCAATGAGCAGGGTGTAGAATTCAAAAGCCATATCGATGGCTCGAAGCACTTTCTCAGCCCCGAGCGCTCGATGGAGATCCAGCGGCTCTTGGGATCAGACATCGTGATGTGCTTCGATGAATGCCCTGCCTTGCCGGCGGATCGCGCCCGCATCGAGGAGAGCATGGAGCTGTCGATGCGGTGGGCGGCGCGTTCGCGTGACGCGTTCGGTGATCGGCCCGGCCACGCCTTGTTCGGCATTCAGCAGGGCGGCCTTGAAGAGGATTTGCGGGGACGCTCGGCAGAGGCCCTGCAGGCAATCGGATTTGAGGGCTACGCTGTTGGCGGGCTTGCCGTGGGTGAGGGGCAGGAGGCCATGTTTGGGTGTCTGGATTATGCGCCGGAACAGTTGCCGCGGGATAAGCCGCGTTACCTCATGGGGGTAGGCAAGCCCGATGACATCGTGGGCGCCGTGAAGCGCGGCATCGATATGATGGATTGCGTTTTGCCGTCACGCTCCGGTCGGACGGGGCAGGCTTTCACGCGGCGCGGGGTCGTGAACATCAAAAACGCGCGGCATGCAGATGATCCGCGCCCGCTAGATGAACATTGCACGTGCCCTGCGTGCTCGAACTACAGCCGGGCTTATTTGCATCATGTGTATCGCTCGGGCGAGATGATCTCGGGCATGCTGCTGACCTGGCACAACTTGCATTACTTTCAGGAGATCATGGCCGGCATGCGTGACGCCATTGCGGCGGGCACGTTCGAAGCCTGGGAAGCTGAGTTTCATGCTGGGCGCGCCGCGGGCGACATCGAACCAATCTAGCGCTCGGGCGGTTCGGACGCTGTTTGCTGCGCAAAGGCGCACCCGCCCGCCCGAGTCCTTAGACACCAGCGTTTCAGATCAGCAGGAGTGCCCAGGCGCACAGACCCAGTTGGATGAGCTGGATGATAACCGAGACGCCGTGGAGCCTTCCGAAGGCAGCTTTGTCGCCGCGATCGGTAGCAGCGTTGATTTGCAGCATGAGGATTTGGCGCGCGTAGATCGTTGAGGCGCAGATGGCTGCCAGCAAGAGGGCTGGTGTGATCTCAACCCAAAGCGTGATTGCCGCGCTGACCGCGCTCAATACGATGATCACTGCGTAGTAATATGGAAAGGTGCCGCGCAGGATGGGGCGAACGTCTTCCACGCCGAGTAGTTTAAAGAGCACTGGCGCGTAGCCGAAGCTAAAGAAGGTCATGCCGCCAAGGAGAATGGCGGTGCTAAGGAGGGCGATCTGGTCCATGTCGGTTCCTGCGGTTTCGCGGGGACATAGGACCAGAAGCGCGGAAGGCTAGCGCCGGAAGGTGAAGGTCGTGTTTGGGTAGTCGAATTCGTCGAAGCCGCGCGGGCCGCGACGTCCGAAACCGATGCTCAAAAGCACGGATGTGCCTGAGGCGCCTTCCTCGCGCAGCTCTTCGATGGCCTCTCGTCGCGCTTCGCGGCGTTCTTGTGCTGAGACATTTGTGGCCGTCAGTGCGCGGGAGCGCGTTTCGCCTTGGTAGTCGCAGGACAAAGACAACTGCGGCGCGGTGTTGCCGAAGAGCGGTAGTTCCAAGACGGCCGGGGTTTGGAAGGTTGTCCCGTAGCCGGGGCCAGAGAGGCGGCAGGGCACGGAGGCAACTTCTGCGGTTTGATCCGACGTCGCAAGGCGCGTGCGCACGGTGACGGTTTCCACACCCGTGACTTTCGCGGCGCGGTCACTCGACTGAAATGACATTTTGACGGGCGGTTGCGTGATGGGCGCGGTGGCCACGCATCCGGCAAGGAGGGCAGGGGCAGCGAAGAGCATCAGGCGCATGGCAGAATTCCTTTCAACATCGCACTCGTATATCACGTCGCAGCTTTAGCGTGAGGCCGCACGATAAAGCGAGCGGCGCGCCGCTCGCGCGCGATCAACGATCAGTTATCCACACTATATATGGGCATATTAACATTGTGTTATCCAATATCAGTCCAAATCTAGGGGATAGCCCTTGCGGGGGCCGAATGGTCGAGGCAAGCTGGCCTCAGCAGTGGCGTGCCATTGAAAGCGCGCCGGGGGCGTATTAATTGCCCCTAACCAAAGCCGGAAGGGGAAGTGGCCGCCGAAGTCGGGGCCTGGACCTCTTGCCAAGGATAAGGAAATCGACATGCACGAACCCATGAGAGAGCCACTCGCAGCCTCTTACCCCGTTCTGCCCCTGCGCGATATCGTGGTCTTCCCGCATATGATTGTGCCGCTTTTCGTGGGGCGCGAAAAATCTGTGCGCGCGCTCGAGGCCGTGATGCGCGATGACAAGCAGATCCTGCTGTCTTCGCAGGTGGACCCGGGTGAGGACGAGCCGGAAACAGGCGGAATTTATAAGGCAGGCGTGCTTGCCAATGTGCTGCAGCTGCTGAAGCTGCCGGACGGCACCGTGAAGGTGCTCGTTGAGGGACGCGCCCGCGTCCGCATCACCGACTACATCGACAACCCGCAGTACTTCGAAGCAGGTGCAGAGTATCTCACCGAGATGCCAGGCGACGAGGAGGCGACGACCGCGCTTGTGCGTTCGGTCGCCAAGGAATTCGAACGCTACGCGAAGGTCAAAAAGAACATCCCTGAAGAGGCGCTGACGGCTGTGGCCGACACGCGCGAGCCTGCAAAGCTCGCAGACCTCGTTTCAGGGCATCTGGGCATTGAAGTGCACCAGAAGCAGGAGCTTCTGGAAACGCTTTCTGTGTCTGAGCGCTTGGAGAAGGTCTTTGGCCTCATGCAGGGCGAGATGTCCGTCATGCAGGTCGAAAAGAAGATCAAGACCCGCGTGAAAAGCCAGATGGAGCGTACGCAGCGCGAGTACTATTTGAATGAGCAAATGAAGGCCATTCAAAAGGAGCTCGGCGACGGCGAGGATGGCGCGGGCGAAGTGGCGGAACTCGAAGAGCGTATCGCTGGCACGAAGCTCTCCAAAGAGGCGCGCGAGAAG
>JBCBFV010000089.1:0-8782 GCA_038527425.1 Pseudomonadota bacterium | reverse complement strand
GAGGTTCTTGATGAAGGTCGCGACGTTCTCGTTGGAGCGCACGGTGCACTCCCACTTTTTCACGCCGAAGACTTCCTCAGGCACTTCGACCTGCATGTCTTGCTTCACCGCCACCTGGCAGCTGAGCCGGTCACCGGCCTGTGCCTCACGCTTGGTGATGCAAGACATGCAGGTCGAAGTGCCTGAGGAAGTCTTCGGCGTCAAAAAGTGGGAGTGCACCGTACGCTCCAACGAGAACGTCGCCACCTTCATCAAGAACCTCGTGCTCGAACTGCCCGAAGGCGAAGACGTTGCCTTCCGCGCAGGCGGCTACATCCAGATCGAGGCGCCTGCCTACGATATCAACTTTAAGGATTTCGACGTCCAAGAAGAGTATCGCGAGGACTGGGACAAGTTTAACATCTGGCAGTACCGCTCCAAGGTCGACGAACCCATTGAGCGCGCTTACTCCATGGCGAACTACCCGGACGAGAAGGGCCTGATCATGCTCAACGTCCGGATCGCGACGCCTCCGCCGCGCTCCGAGGGCATCCCTCCGGGCAAGATGTCGTCCTACATCTTCAACCTGAAGCCCGGCGACAAAGTCACCATTTCTGGCCCGTTCGGCGAATTCTTCGCCCGCGATACCCAGAAAGAGATGGTCTTCATCGGCGGTGGTGCTGGCATGGCGCCCATGCGCAGCCACATCTTCGACCAGCTCAAGCGCCTCGAGAACCGTGATCGCAAGATCACCTTCTGGTACGGTGCCCGCTCGAAGAAAGAGATGTTCTTTGTCGAGGACTTCGACGAGCTGGATAAAGAGTTCGACAACTTCAACTGGCACGTGGCTCTGTCTGACGCCCTGCCTGAGGACGAGTGGAAGGGCTACACCGGCTTCATCCACAACGTCCTGTTCGAAGAATACCTCAAGAACCATCCGGCGCCTGAGGATTGCGAATACTACATGTGTGGCCCGCCCATCATGAACCAGTCGTGCATCAACATGCTCGTCGATCTCGGCGTTGACCGCGAAGACATCATGCTCGACGACTTCGGTGGCTAAGGCAGGCTAAAAAAGACTCTAGAAATGAGAAAGGCCGCTCCGGACATTCAGGGGCGGCCTCTTCGATTCTTCAGCTCGTCTTAGGCTTCGACGCTTTCGCTTGTCCGCTGATGCGGTTCCGGCATACCCAGATGGAACCCCTGTGCCAGCTCCGCCCCGAGCTCGGTGACGAGTTTGAACTGCGCCTCTTCCTCGATCCCTTCGCAGACGACAATCGCGCCGGCTTGGTGGGCGATGTCGATCATGCCCTGAAGGATGTTGCGGGTCTTTAGGTCAGTGTCAGCGCCGCGCACGAAGCGGCGGTCAATCTTGACGATGTCCACCTGCATGGTCTGCAGGCGCTCGAGGTTGGACGCGCCCGTGCCAAAGTCATCCAGTGCGATCCTGATCCCGCTTTTGCGCAGCGCGTTGACGCTCTGCGCAATCGCTTCGACCTCTGATTCAATCGCAGACTCGGTGATTTCAAAGATGATCTTGTTGCGCGGGGAGTTCCCGATGATTTCTTCCACCCAGGCATCCGATCCGCCCGAAATGCGCTTTAGGAACGCCATGGAGATGTTGAAGCAGCAGAAGCGGTCCTCGTGGATCGTCACCCACTCTGTGGCCTCGCGAGCGAACTCGAGAGGTGGGCGCGCATTCGCGCTATAAGCCTGGGTCATCGTTTCGAGGAATTGAGCTGGCGGAAGGATCTGGCCGTCCGCCCGTTCCCACCGCATCAGAGCCTCATAGCCCGCAATTTCGTTCCGACGGGTGCAAACAATAGGCTGAAGGTGATAGCCCACCTCCGAGCGCTGCAGCCCGAGGCGCAGCTCGTCCACGCTTGGCAAAAGTAAAGTGTCCGCATCGTCGTCGACGTTGAGGCAATGAACGCGGTTTTTGCCGAGGTTCTTAGCGCACCGCATCGCGGTATCACCCATATCGATCGCATTGTGTACTTCGAGCCCCTGGCGCAGCCGAAGGCAGCCGATGGAGGCGGCACGGCTTACCGTCAATTCCCCGACGATCAGCTGCGCTTGCTGACACGCGCGAAGCACGTTCTCGGCTAAAGCGGAGACACTCGACTGGTCTGTCTGCCGGGTGAGAACGACGAACTCGTCTCCGCCGATCCGCGCGATGAAGTCGCCGGGACCCAGGACGCTCTTGATCGAATTCACCAGCTGCCGCAGCAACTCATCCCCGGCTGAATGGCCGTAATGGTCGTTGACGCTTTTGAAGTTGTCGATGTCCAGGAAGAAGAGCGACCCACCCGCGGCAGCGTAGCCATCGAAATGGTCGAGGAAGTAATCGCGGGAGCGCGCACCGGTTAGGCCGTCTCGCGCCAGACGATACTCTAGTTCAGCAATCCGTTGTGATAACGACTGGTCAAGCCGGTCAAGCGGTGGGATTTCTTTCATCAATCATAACATTCATTCGGCTAGCGGACCTAAACGAAGGGTTGAGCAAAAGTGAACTAATACAACTCTAGTATAGTCAGGTTGACACGCATATGTATCTTTTTTTTGTCACTATCGGAAAATGTGTCGCACCCCCGGGCATTTGCGACCCTAAATTAATTCGCAATTTGGCTCGATCAGGCAGCGTTCCGGAATACGTCTCGTGGACGGTCCCATGTAGGAGTTGCCCGTGTCGATCGCCGCCTTGATCTTCCCTCACCAATTGTTTGCAGATCACCCTGCGCTGGCGCAAGCGACGGATCACATTGTGTTGGTAGAGGAGCCTCTTTTCTTTGGTGATCCGCAGTACCCGGCGCGCTTTCACCGCCAGAAGTTGTGGTACCACCGGGCGACCATGGCACATTTCGCGGCTGATCTGCGTGAGGCCGGTCACCCTGTCGAGGTGGAGACATATCGCGCAGACACCGGCCTCCTTGCCGCTTTGATCAAGCGCCTCGAGGGTGAGGGGGTCACCAAGGTCGTGCTGTGCGATCCGGTTGATCACACCCTCACCAAGCGCCTGACAGCCGCCGCGAGCGATGTGGAGCTTGAGCTTCTCGACACCCCAGGCTTCCTCAACACCGCCGAGGACAACCGCGCCAACCAGCGCGGCAAAAAGAAGTGGTTCATGGCGGAGTACTATAAGGCGCAGCGGCGTCGGTTGGATGTGCTCATGGACGGGGATGAGCCTCATGGCGGGCAGTGGTCGTTCGACGAGGACAACCGCAAAAAGGTGCCGGCAAAGATGCTCTCTTCGATCCCGCGCCTGCCGGATGTTGAGCACGACGAGATCGACGAGGCCGCGCGCGACAGCCTGTCCGACTTTGATGCGATCGGGTCTGTCGACCGGCTGATCTATCCGACAACCCACGCCAGCGCTTCGCTCTGGCTGCAGAAGTTCCTCCATCAGCGGTTTGCCCTGTTTGGTGACTATGAGGATGCGATTGTTCGCGGGGAGAGCTGGCTTTGGCACGGCGTCCTGACGCCGATGCTGAATACTGGCCTTTTGACGCCGAAACAGATTCTCGACGCCACGCTTGCCCACGCGGCAGAACATGAGGTGCCGCTGAACTCGCTCGAAGGGTTCATTCGTCAGATCATCGGCTGGCGCGAGTTCATGCGCGCCACCTACGAGGATCTTCACGTTCAGATGCGGACCACGAACCACTGGCGGCATACGCGCAAGATGCCTGCCAGTTTCTATGACGGTACCACGGGCATTGATCCCATCGACGACACGATCCATCGCATCCTCAAGACCGGGTACTGTCACCATATCGAGCGGCTCATGGTGCTCGGTGGCTTCATGTTCCTGTGCGAGATCGATCCCGATGACGTCTACCGCTGGTTCATGGAGATGTTCATCGACAGCTATGATTGGGTGATGGTCCCCAACACCTATGCGATGAGCCAGCACGCCGATGGCGGGCTCATTACCACGAAGCCTTATTTCTCGGGCTCCAACTACATCAAGAAGATGTCGAACTGGAAACCCGGTGCCTGGGCTGAGAAGTGGGATGGCCTTTATTGGCGCTTCATTTGGCAGCACCGGGAGGAGCTCGGCGGTAATCCGCGTTGGGCCATGATGGTGCGCACTGCCGAGAAAATGGATGAGGCGAAGATGCGGGCGCATCTCTCGAACGCGGAAGCGTTTCTCGACCGGCTGAAGTAGCGGGTTACGGCGCGTGCGGGCCGCGTCACAAGCGCTTGATACGCAGCGGGACTATTGAACCTCGGGGCGATTTAGGGTTCAGACGAACCCGACGCCTGCGGCGATTTGACGAAGGAAATCAGAGGTCCGGCACCCCATGTCGGACGTAACAGGTATGATGAAGAGGCGCGGGGGCGCGGTGTAAAATTATCTGGACACATAGTGTCAGATCAAGTTTACACTATAGGTCTAGCCGGGCCGTCCGCACACAGTCCGCCGCCTGGGAGACGACAATGAAGCAACACACGCAAGAGCTCACCCCCATTCCGACGCAGTGGGTTGGCCCTATTTCCATCACCGGCAACGTGATGAACGAAGAGGCCACCGTGCCCATGGCGACGTATGAGACGCCGCTTTGGCCGTCGACGGGGCGAGGCGCACGTGTGAGCCGCAAGTGTGGTGGCATCCGCTGCACTTTGGTGGACGAGCGGATGACGCGCTCTGTCATCCTGCGCGCCAAGGACGCCTCCGAGGCCTTTGCGGCGTGGCAGTCGATCGAGGGCCGTCACGAAGAACTTCAGGCCGTGATCGCCACGACCTCCCGCTTTGCGCAGCTCATCGAGATGAACCGCCAAGTGGTGGGCAATCTTCTCTTCATCCGCTTTGAATGCCGCACGGGCGACGCCTCGGGCCACAACATGGTCACCGGCGCTGCTGACGCTGTGATGGGCTGGCTCCTGCAGGAATATCCGCAGCTGGAGTATTCCTCGATCTCCGGCAACTTCTGCACCGACAAAAAGGTTAGCGCTGTTAATGGTCTTCACGGACGCGGCAAATACGTCGTGGCCGAGATCGAGATCCCGCGAGAGGTCTGCGAGAAAACGCTGCGCACCACGCCGGAGAAGATGGCCCAGCTGAACACCGAGAAAAACCTGATCGGCGGCATCATCGCAGGCTCCCTGCGGTCGGCCAATGCGCATTACGCCAACATGCTTCTGGCGTTCTACCTGGCCACCGGCCAAGACGCGGCAAACATCATCGAGGGAAGCCAAGGCATGAACCATGTCGAAGCGCGCCCCGACAGCCTCTATTTCTCCTGCACGCTGCCCAACCTCATCATGGGGTCCGTGGGCTCCGGCAAGGGCAACGAGGTTGTGGAAGCAAACCTCACCCGCATGGGCTGCAAAGAAGACCGCGCGCCGGGCGAAAACGCTCAGCGCCTCGCGGTCATGTGTGCGGCGACCGTGCTCTGCGGCGAGCTCTCGCTCCTTGCAGCTCAAACCAACCCCGGCGAACTCATGCGCACCCATTTCAAGATGGAGCGCGGATAGGAGGGTCCCATGACCGCAATCGGCATCGACAAACTCAGCTTCTATGTCCCCCAGCACTACATGTCGCTGGGCACGCTGGCCGAACGTCAGGGCATTGATCCGGCCAAGTTCTCTCGCGGGATCGGTCAAAACAAGATCGCCCTTCCGGCCCATGACGAAGACGTGGTGACCATGGCCGCCGAGGCCGCCCGCGCCATCGTGACAGCTGAAGATGCCGAAAAGATCGACACGGTCCTCTTCGCGACTGAGACCGGGATCGACCAGTCGAAGGCCGCGGGTGTCTATGTGCACAAGCTTCTCGATCTGCCCTCGAATGTGCGCGTCGTTGAACTCAAGCACGCATGTTACTCCGGCACGGCAGGTCTTCAGCTCGCAGCGGGCCATGTGGCGAGGAAGCCCGATCGCAAGGTGCTCGTGATCGCATCTGACGTGAGCCGCTATGACGTCGACAGCCCCGCCGAGGCGACCCAAGGCTGCGGTGCTGTGGCCATGCTCGTCAGCGCGAACCCGCGCGTGATGGAGCTCGACACTGCCACCGGCTGTCACTCTGAAGACATCATGGACTTCTGGCGTCCGAACTACCGCAAGACCCCGCTCGTTGACGGTAAGTATTCCACCGTGAAGTACCTCCATTCCCTCGCGCATGCTTGGGAGGATTACGTGGCCCAGGGCGGACGTGCCTTCAACGAGATGGCGCAGTTCTGCTACCACATTCCGTTCACGCGGATGGGTTCCAAGGCGCATGCGCATCTGAGCAAGATCAATGAAGCCCAGAACGACGTGAACCTGATTGAATCCGGCATGGTCTACAACCGCGAGGTGGGGAACTGCTACGCGGCCTCGCTCTACCTGTCGCTGATCTCCATGCTCGAGAACACGGATATCGATCTGACGAACCGTCCTGTGGGCATGTTCTCTTACGGCTCTGGCGCCGTGGCTGAGTTCTTCTCGGCTGTCGTGCAGCCGGGCTACCAAGATCACCTGATGATCGCGCACCACCGCAAGCTGCTCGAGGACCGGGTGGCGCTGAACTACGATGAATATCTCGCTTTCCGCCACGCGCCCGATCCCACCGATGGCAGCGAGGCTGTGATGGCGCAAGTCGCCCGCGGGCGCTATCGTCTCGCCCGGATCCATGAGCACAAGCGTCACTACGAAGCCGTCTAACGTCTCGGCCGCCCGCGCGCCGGGCAAGCTGATCCTCAGCGGGGAGCACGCCGTCGTCTACGGCGCGCCGGCGCTTGCCGTGGCCGTGCAGCACTTCACCGAGGTGACGTTCACGCCGCTCCACAAGACCGGTGGGCTGTTCACAGCATTCGAATCCCTCTCGCCCTCGGCCTTCTACCCATTCGAGGCCTTGAAGAGCTTCAAGGAGGGTTTAGACGCCCGTTTCGACCAGTTCATGCGTGGTGAGATGCCGGTGCAGAAGGTCCTCCAGCGGCCTGATGATCTGGCGATCTACACGCTCACTTCGCTTCTTCCGATGATCCCCCTGCCGGGCGCCTCCTCGCGCGGTTTGCCGGTGCCGGGACAGCTTTCGTCGAAGTCCGATATGCCGCTCGGGGCGGGCATGGGCAGTTCGGCCGCGGTCGTCGCTGCTACGATCGTGCTTTATGAACACCTCCTCGGGCAGGAGCAGAGCACCCAGCAACGCTTTGAAAAGGTCCGCTTCTGCGAGCGCCTCCAGCACGGTAAGGGCTCTGCCATCGATGCCTCTGCCGTGGTCTTTGGCGGTCTGAACCGGGTGCAGGGCGATAGCGTTACGCCGCTTGCGCTTTCGGCGGACCATTCGCTCAACACCGATGGCTGGTACTGGGTGCAGCTGGGTACGCCCGTGTCGAAGACCGGTGAGTGCGTTCAGAAGGTGCGCGAGGCGCATGGCCAGGATCAGCCCCTCTGGCAAGAGTTTGAAGCCGTCACCGATGCCTTCGCTGAGGTCATCGCCGCCGATGACGACCCGCGCGATGTGATGAAGACGAACCAGACGCTGCTTGAGAAGATCGGCGTCGTCCCACAACCCGCGTCGCGTTTTGCGGCCGCCGTTGAGGCTCTGGGCGGTGCGGCCAAGGTCTCCGGCGCTGGGGCTGTGCGGGGGGAGGCTGCGGGCGTCGTGCTTGTGCGTCTCGATGACCCTGAGGCCATGTCCACGCTGATGGAAAGCTATCCGGAGCGCCGGTGGGAGCCTTTGCGCGTCTCCATGGACGGCGCGCATCTGGTTGAGCCCGCGCCTGCGGCGCTGCCTGCGCAATGATCACGGCCTCTGCGCCCGGCTCCGTCATGGTCACCGGCGAACACGCGGTGGTCTATGGGCATCCCTCCCTTGTCGCTGCCGTCGAACAACGTGCCCGCGTGAGTGTTGCGGCGCGTGCCGATGACCGCGTTGTGGTCCGGTCGGCGCTCGGGGACTTGGATGTCCCCCTCGCCGAGCTAACGCCCACAGGGTCGCTGCGTTTCGTGCAGGCTTGCGTGCTGGCCATGGGGCTTGAGACGGGGGTGGAGATCGACACGGTCTCAGCCATTGATCCCACCCTCGGGCTCGGATCATCCGCCGCAGTGACCATCGCTTGCCTTGGCGCCCTTGCGGCGCTTACGGGGCGTGAGGTCGATATCCACGCCGAAGCGCTCGCCATCGTGCAAGCGATCCAGGGGCGAGGTTCTGGCGCGGATCTGGCGGCGTCGCTCCATGGAGGGCTCGTGCGCTATCAGCTGGGGCAGGGCCCTGAGCGCTTGCCGATGCCGCCCGCGCTCTCGCTGAAATACGTAGGGTACAAGACGCCGACGGGTGAGGTCCTCGCCCAGGTGGCCGACGCGTGGGAAGGTCGGGACGTGCTAGCGCTATATTCGCGCATGGGCGCCACCAGCGAGGCGGCGATTGCGGCTGCTCGCGCTGGTGCTTGGACGGACATGGCCAGTGCGCTCGACGCCTATCAATCGCTGATGGACGAACTTGGGGTCTCCAATCCCGATCTCGACAAGCTGGTGGAGGAAGGCCGTGGGCAGGCACTGGCGGCCAAGATCTCTGGCTCCGGGCTGGGCGACTGCGTCCTTGCCTTTGGCGGCGTGCCCCACGGCTGGGAACGGGCTAAGGTCGCGGAGAGGGGGCTCGTGATCCATGACTGACGCTTTTGACGCCGTGCTGCCGGCCCAGTTGCCTGCGCCGCGGGAGGCCACGGCCTACGCGCCCTCAAACATCGCCCTGTCGAAGTACTGGGGCAAACGCGACGCGGGCCTGAACCTGCCCCTGAACTCCTCGCTGTCGATATCTTTGGCGGAGTGGGGGACGACGACGACGATCCTGCCCGTTGACCGCGATGAGGTGTCGCTG
>JBCBFV010000088.1:0-8786 GCA_038527425.1 Pseudomonadota bacterium | reverse complement strand
ATTGCCGATGAAGGGGAAACGGCCGACCTTGATCTCGCGGCCCGTTTCTTTTGCTTTCGCCTCTGTGAGACCCACTGAGGCCACCTGCGGATGGCAGTAGGTGCAGCCTGCGATGGCTTCGGGCTTCACGGGGTGGACGTTGTTCTTGCCGGCGATGAGCTCGGCCACCATCACCCCCTCGTGGGAGGCTTTGTGCGCGAGCCATGGGCCGTTCGTGGCGTCCCCGATCACAAAGAGCCCCTCAATGCCCGTGCGGCAGTATTCGTCCGTCACAGCGAAGGAGCGGTCGATCTTCACGCCCTGCTCTTCCAGGCCGATGTTCTCGGTATTGGCGACGATGCCCACGGCGGAGATGACGGTATCGAACTCCTCCTTGGAGATTTTGCCGCCCTCTTCGATATGGGCGGTGACTTTGCCTTTGCCGCGGTCGAGCTGTTTGACCATCGCCTTGGCGCGGATCTTCATGCCCTGCTTCTCGAAGGCCTTCTTCGCGAAGTTCGAGATCTCTTCGTCCTCGACGGGCAGGATACGGTCCATCACCTCGACGACGGTCGTGTCAGCGCCCAGCGTGTTGTAGAAGCTCGCAAACTCGATCCCGATGGCGCCCGAGCCGATGACGAGCAGTTTCTTCGGCATCTTCTTAGGCGTCAGCGCGTGTTTGTAGGTCCAGACGAGATCGCCATCCGCCTCAAGACCCGGCAGTTCCCGCGCGCGGGCGCCGGTGGCCACGATGATGTTCTTGGCGGTGAGCTCTTCGGCGCCCTTGTCCGTCTTGACCGTGACCTTGCCCTTACTGGAGAGCTTCGCCTCGCCCATGATGGCCGTGACCTTGTTCTTCTTGAGAAGATGGCCCACGCCGCCATTGAGCTGCTTGGCCACGCCGCGGCTGCGCGCGACGACTGCGTCGAGATCATAGTCGATGCCCGAGGCCTTCAGACCGAACTCCTTGGCGCGGTGCATGAGGTGGAACACTTCGGAGGATCGCAGCATCGCCTTGGTGGGGATGCAGCCCCAGTTCAGGCAGATCCCGCCCATGTGTTCGCGTTCTACAACGGCGACCTTGAGACCAAGCTGTGCGCCGCGAATGGCGCAAACGTAGCCCCCTGGGCCCGCTCCGATGACGATCATGTCGAAAGACTGTGCGGCCATATCTCTTCCCTTGCGTCAGTTTGTTTAACGTTAAACAAATTTTTGCGCGGCAAACCAGAGGCCACAGGCGCACACCCGCCATGCCTCCGGTGCATGGGAGGATTTAGCGGGCTTGTATCTCGCGCAGGACCGTCCCGTAGCCGCCAAGATCGATATATTCACGCTCTGGCCCGGTCATGCGGCGACCCAGCGCTTCGTTGCGCGTGGGGAAGCGACCGTAGCGGCGAATGATCTCGCGATGGGCCTTGGCGTGGGGCAAGTTCAGCGCCCCGCTTTCTGGCATGCGCGTCGCGAAAAGGCGCACGGCGCGGTCCTGGTGGCTCAGGTTTTCGGCATGCATGAGAGGCATGTAGAAGAACTGTCGCGCAGGCTCGTCAATCTTCATGTCCCAGCCCTTTTTGATGGCAGCTTTGGCCGCCGCGAGCGCATGCGGATCCGAGGCGAAAGCCTCGCCCGTATTCCGGAACATGTTCCGCGGGAACTGATCCATGAGCAGAATGTAGGCCAAGGACCCGGAGGGATAGGTCAGCCAGAGCCCCCTTTCCCCTTCCATGGCACCACGCCAGGCCCGCTCAAAGCGCTCGCGCACATCAGTGTCGAGCTCTTCGCCCCCGCGGTACCAGTCGGCAGGGCCGAGCTCGTCGAGCCAATAGGCCAAGACATCTTCAGGTGTGACTTCGAACGGGAGGCTGTGTTTCTTCATCCGCGCATGACAGTGCCGCGACGCAGCAATGTCAAGCTCAAGCCGCCCGGTCCGGTTCGTCGTCGCCTTCGGTCGCCGTCTCTTCGGTGGCCTCCGCATAGTACTCCTGCGCTGCCTCAAACGACACGGGCGAGCTGACCGGGGTAATCGGCGCGTAAGACACCGCTTCGTAATCGTCCTCGGTGTAAAGCGACGGGCGACGCGTCATCCGGTAAAGCGCGTAGACCGCTGTGCCCAACATCAAAAGGGCGATGAAGGCAAAGTACCCGCTGGGACCGACTGCCCCCATGGCCCAACCCGTGATGAGCGGTCCTGCAATCGCGCCAAGACCGTTGAGGAAGATCAAACCACCCGACGCCGAGGCCATATCCTCGTATTCGAGGAAATCGTTCGTGTAGGCCACGAGCAGCGAATACAGCGGGTTTGACGTGCCACCGATCACGAAACCAGCGACCAAGATGATCGGGAAGCTCAAGGGCAGCACGAAAGCCGCCAGTGCAGCCGCGCCGCCCAACCCCGCGCAAAGCAGGATCAGCAGACGCCGGTCCATCCGGTCAGAAAACCAGCCAATAGGAAATTGGAGGATCAGGGCCCCCACATAGATCGCGGCCACGAAGATCGAAATCTCCTGCACCGTCAGCCCGGCCTCTGTCCCGAAGACAGCCGACATACCAAAGTTCGCCGCGAACACGCCTCCGAGGAAGAACATCCCCACCGAGCCAAGCGGTGACGTGCGCACCAGCTGAACAAGCGTCATGGGCTTGGTGCTTTCAAACGCAGGCGTCGGCGCGATGCTGAGCAAAATCGGCGCAAAGGCGAGGCTGATCAGGACCGATGGGATGATGAAGAGCACGTATCCAGACGGGTCGCCAAAGCCCACGATGGCCTGTGCGGCCACGATGCCGCCCATTTGGACGATCATGTAAAGCGACAGCGCTTGGCCGCGGTTCTCTTTCGTTGTGGCATTGTTGAGCCAGCTTTCAGCCGTCACGTACACGCCCGAGAAGCAGAACCCGATGATCGCACGCCCGAGCGTCCATGAAATCGGGTCGGTAAGTACCGGGAAGAGGATCAAGATCGCGGAAATCGTGGAGCCCAGCGCCGCAAAGACGCGCACGTGCCCAACACGGCGAATAAGCTCGGGCGTGGCGCGCGAGCCACCGAGGAAGCCCGCAAAGTAAGCCGACATCACGATCGACATCTCGAGCGTGCTGAACCCCTCAAGGTCGCCGCGCACACCCAGCAACGTGCCTTGCAGGCCGTTGCCCATCATCAAGAGACCCATGCCGAGCAAAAGCGCCCATGCGCTCGCAATCACGCCACCCATGTCGCAGGTCCTTTCATAGATGTCCTAATTCGCCGCTACGCCTGATTCAGCGCCGCGTCCACACATCCACGACCAGCGATGTCGTTTTCTTACGTTGGGTTAACCCGCGCAGGGGCCCGTCTGCTTAAGGCCAAAGCAGCGAGGCATCGCCATAGCTGAAGAAACGGTACTTTTGTGCAATGGCGTGGGCGTAGACGGCGTCGATCCGATCTTTGCCTGTCAAAGCGCTCACCAGCATCATCAGTGTGCTTTTCGGAAGGTGGAAGTTCGTCATCAGGCCGCCCGCCACGCGGAACTCAAAACCAGGCGTGACGAAGATATCGGTGTCGCCAGCCCATGGTTCGATCTGCCCGCCACGCCCGGCGGTCTCGAGCAGGCGCAGCGCTGTTGTGCCCACGGGAATGATGCGTCCGCCCATCTCCTTGGTCTTGGCGATCTCTGCGGCGGCTTCCTCGGTCACCTCGCCCCATTCGGCATGCATCTTGTGCTCGGAAATGTCGTCTACCTTCACCGGTAGGAACGTCCCCGCGCCGACATGGAGCGTTACGAAGGAATGCTCGACCCCGCGACGGTGGAGCGAGGCCATCACCCCGTCATCGAAGTGCAGCGAGGCCGTGGGCGCAGCCACTGCGCCTTTGCGTTCAGCGAAGATGGGTTGGTAGTCGTCATGGTCCTGCGCATCAGCGGGTCTCTTGGCCGCGATGTAGGGAGGCAGTGGCATCTGCCCGGCCTCTGCGAGCGCCGCGTCAAAATCGTCGCCCGTCAGTGTGAAATCGAGAATGGCTTGGCCTTCGGATTTCGCCACCAAGCGGGCCCTTAAGGCGTCGGAGAAGTCGATCTCCTCTCCCTCAGCCACCTTTCTAAGCGGTTTGATCAATGCCTCCCACTGGCCGTCTGCCAAAGGGGCGAGCAATGTCACCTCGATCCTGGAGGACACAGGCCCCTGAGCGCTGTCGCGGTGGCGCGCCCCAAAAAGCCGCGCGGGGATCACCTTGGTGTTGTTGAAGACAAGCCTGTCGCCTGGGTAGAGGTGATCGGCAAGGTCGCGCACGACAGCGTCCCTGATCCCTTGGGCGGTCGAGACAAGCAGGCGCGCGGACGATCGCGGCTTTGCAGGCCGCGTCGCGATAAGCTCTTCGGGTAGGTCGAAATCAAAATCGGAAAGTTTCACGCTTACTGGCTCACCTGTGGGGGCGGACGGCGGAAAATTTCCCGGAAGAGCCCCGGCGTCAAGGCCGAGAGTGGATTGACCGAGACTTGCGGCTGTTCTGCGGCGCCCTGCAGTGTGAAATTGAAGCCGATAAGCCCTTCACCGCGCCGGGTCAGGAACGAACCCAATCCATTGACCAGATAGACCGGTGAAAGCACGCCCTGAAAATCCATCACGCGTGACCGCGTGTTGAAGATCCCGTCGAGCGAGATCCCGAGCGACGCACCCACAGCGCTCGATTGGGTGATGATGATTTGCTCTGGCGTGATGCGGAACCGGCCTTGGGCGTCGCTGAAGACGATGCCGCCGCCGTCGAGTTGCTCCAAAAGGCCCACGACAGAGACGGCCGAAAGGAGTGCGGCCATGGAAGGCGCGTTGCTGACGCGGATATCGTTGAGCTCGATCTCTCCGTCATACACGCCTTCGCCCGGTTGAGGGATCAGCGTGAGTGCAAGTTGGCCGCCTTGGACTTGCCTAAACACCCCCGCATCACGGATGACGCCGCCCCCATCTTGGGATTGTACCGCAATCATCGGCCCGTGCGGTGATCGCGTCAGGCGCCCGCTCAGAGGTGTACCGCCAGCGCCCATGCGCGCCTGAAAGACCCCAGCCAGGCCGCCAGCGGTCTCAAGCTCTGCGCGCAGGTCGGTCAGCACGATGTCATTGGTGATGACCAGCCGATCAAGCTCCAGGCTCAAAGGGCCGCTGTCGCCCTGCCCGTCGCCCCCGCCGAAGGTTGCTGAACGCAGGTCGATGGAGGCGCCGCGCAGATCGACAGCAGGCGGCACGCCCGCCCCACGGCTGCGGAGCGTCATCGCGCCGCTGAGCCAGTTGCCCACGTTGACCTCATCGAGCTCTAGCCGTTCGAAACCACCAGTATCGCTCAATTGCACGCGTCCGGCGGCCTGAAGCCCCGGGCCTGCGAGCGATATGCGATCGACCTCAGGGGTGTCGCCGAGGCGGCCAGCGACGCTAAAGGCGCCGGCTTGGCCCGCAGGCTTGCTCCAACCCACCGGCGCCACGTTGAGCGCTATCCCGCGGAGATCAGAGGACACGGCGTATTCCGGTGGGGCGCCGCGTGGGAAGCGCATGGCGAGCTCCCCCACGCCTTCGCCCGAGAATGAGCCGGGCGGGAGCGTGACCTGGAATTCATCAAGCGCTGCGGCAGAAAGCTCGATCTCGGCCGCGAGCTCAGGGGCGACTTCCCCTTGGCCCAGCGGCTGTTCCCAAACGCCGTTGATGGCGACGCGTCCAAGCGTGCCGCGCCCGCCAATGGTCAGCCGCTCGTTCGTGACACGCACTTCGGCACGCGGCAGGCTCAGTGTCTTGTTGGGCACCAACGTATCGGATCGAACGCTTGCAAGGTCGGCCTGGATGTCCACGGCAATGTCGGGAAAGCGGATTCTGGGCTTGAGCAAGAACGCCAACGTCCCGCCCACCTTCGCGCGCCCGTCCGCCAGCGTCACCGGGACCCCGGCGTTGGAGAGAAACTCAAAGGGTTCGAGATCAAGCGTGGAGAGAAGCGCGGTTATCGTGCCTTCCGCGGCCACCGTCACCTCCGCCGGGGCGGGTTTCTGGCGCGTATTGCTGATGTGAAAGATCGTCCCGGTCGCATCAAGCGTGCCACCTTGCGGTGCGCGCATGGCCCCCTCTTCGACGATCACGGTGAGGCGGTCCCCCACAAGCTCCACCGACCCGCGTCCGCCTGCGACGGGCGGAAGGGTCCGCAGGATACGCACGTCAGCGCCATGGAAATGGCTCGTGAAGGACAGGGATGGCTTTGAATTGGGCTCACTTCGCAAGGCGGCCCGCGCGTCTGTCGCCGTCCCTGTCTCCAAATTGTTTGCAAACCAGCGCCGTGTCCCCGGGCGCACCGAGACGGGCCACAGCTCCATGGCGCGGGCGGCCTCGACCGTGTTGACGCTCAAGTCCATGCGCGTCTGCCAACCCTCACGCAGTGCTTGGATCCGCCCCGTGGCCACGGCGGTGGTTTCGCCATCGAGGACCACGGCCTGACCGATATCGAGGGTGAAGGGATCAAGGCGCAGCCGAAAGTCCAAGGCCATTTTCTCGAGGAAGCGCTCGGTCTCATAAAGGCCGCCCGGGTTCGCGGCGATGTCGGCAATCTCGAACTGGCCCACGATTTCGCCCGGCAAAACGCCAGACATGTCCCGTAGATGCGCCGTACCCGTGGCCGTCGCACGGCCCCACGCGCTGTCGAGACTAAAGTCCTCAAACGTCAGGCGCTGCGTCTCAGGCGCGTAATTCAACGCGATCCGCGCCTCTGAGAACGGAATGGGCCGCGTGGAAGCATTGGGCCGCAGCGCGCCCTCCCCTATATCGAGCGACCCTTGGAGGGCGCCGGCCGTGCCGTCGACCACATCCAGGCGAAGCGCGCCTGACACGGAAGCGTCCACGACCGAGAGCCAAGCCAGCGCGGGCGCCTGGCTGGCGATGTCTTGGGCTGCGGCATCTTCGAGCACGACCGAGAAGGTGGCCGCACCGCCCGGTTCTCGGCTCAGCGTCGCCGAAAGCGCGGCAAGCTCCTGTCGGCCTGTCAGAAGCGCCGCCTCCGCCGTGAGCAAAAGCCCCTCCCCCTCGCGGAAGAAACGCAGCTGCCCCCCGTCACCCGTCCAAGCCCGGCCAGACACCGCATCTGAGTAATTGACCGTGATCCCTTCGGCCCCGATTTCGGAAAGCTTGGCGAGGGCCGGACGCTCAAAAAGGCTGTCGATGAGGCCAATGAAGGCACCCGGCTCACTGATGCCCGGCGTGGCCGCCTGATCTGCGGCAGGCTCACTGCCATCGCCAAACGACAAATTGAAGCTGCCATCGGCCCGACGTTCCGCCTTGAGCACGGCGCCGGAGAGATCAACGCGCCTAAGCTGAACATCCCCCTTCAACAGCGACCCGATTGCCAGATCGCCCTGAACGGCACGCAGCTGGGCCAAGGGGCGGCCATCCGTACGGGTCAAAGAGACGTCATCTAGATAGATCTGCGGGTGGTAATCGGGGTCCATGCCAACGCGGATCGACCGGAAGCTGAGCCGGGCGTCTGGCACGACGCTTTCGACCTGCGCCTGCACCTGGCGCGTAATCCAGCCCCCCGCATTTACAGGCTGAGCCTGCAGGCGGGTCAACGCGGCCACGACCGCGAGACACAGCACCAAGACCGCGATGGTCAGCACAAAAGGCCACCTGTGCCGTGCTTGCCGCTCAGTCTCGGTCATGCCTGCCCTTTAACTCCCGCGCAACGCGCCTAGAACCTTCTTAAACACTTACGGAGGACACCCATGCTTTCCATCGGCGACACTGCCCCTGATTTCACCCTGCCCCGCGACGGTGGCGGCGAGGTTACCCTGTCTTCGCTCGCCCCCAAGAAGGTCGTTCTTTATTTCTATCCCAAAGATGACACGCCTGGCTGCACCAAGGAAGCCATCGCGTTCTCGGGTGCGGTGGACGATTTCGACGCAGCCAACACCGTCATCATCGGCGTGTCCAAGGACCCGGTGAAAAAGCACGACAAGTTCATCGCCAAGCACGATCTTAAGGTGGCTCTTGTCAGCGACGAGGAAGGCGACGTCTGCGAACGCTACGGCACCTGGGTCGAAAAAAGCATGTATGGAAAGACCTACATGGGCATCGAGCGCGCCACTTATCTGATCGATGCCGACGGCAAGATTGCGCAGATCTGGCGCAAGGTGAAAGTGCCGGGCCATTCCGATGCCGTCCTCGAGGCGACGCAGGCCCTCTGAGAAGCCCCTGAATCGTCGGCAAATTCCTGCCACTTTTAAGTGGTTTTGCCCAAGTTTTGCCATGATTGGCGGGACTTTATTGCAGGAAACCCCCAGCGCCGTTAAAGAGCTGGGGGCTCTGGCGGTGCTCTTGGGGAAGAGCGAGTGACCGTGAGAGGCAGTTGGGACAGTGGGGAAAGTGATCTTGCTCAGCAGGCTCAAGCACAAACTGCACGTAGCGCTCGAACGGCGGATGCCTGAGAAGCGCCTCTTTTTACGGACAGATACCGAGACGCGGTTCGTCCGCCTTGGACCAGGCACTCAGCTCATGGGATGGGTTGGCTCAACGGCTATTGTTGCCTGGGCTATCGTCGCCACCGCTATTTTGCTGATGGATTCCATTGGCGCCGGAAACTTCCGCGAACAGGCGAAGCGCGAACAGGCTGTCTACGAAGACCGCCTGAACGTTCTGTCTGATCAACGCGATGCGCGCGCCATGGAAGCGGCCGCCGCGCAGGAGCGTTTCAACGCAGCTCTCGAACAAATCTCCATGATGCAGTCCGAGCTTCTGGCGAGCGAGGACCGCCGTAAGGAGCTTGAGCGCGGGATCGAGGTTGTGCAGGCCACGCTGCGCCGCACCGCCGAAGAGCGTGACGAAGCACG
>JBCBFV010000087.1:0-8810 GCA_038527425.1 Pseudomonadota bacterium | reverse complement strand
CGGGAGGTTCGCGCCTTCTCTCACGGGTGCATTCGTCTCAACGACCCGTTCGATTTCGCCTATGCGTTGCTCGCAGTGCAGACCGATGATCCCGAAGGCTTCTTCCAACAGCGCCTGCGCACCGGAAGCGAGACTAAGGTGGAGCTTGAGCAGCACGTACCCGTGCACCTGATTTACCGGACCGCCGTCACCACGGCCGAAGGTGAGCTGCACTTCCGCCGCGACGTCTACGGCCGGGATGCGCGCATCTGGCAGGCGCTGCAGCGTGAAGGGGTGGCGTTGAACGCGATCCAGGGGTAATCCGGGCCCCGACGAACGGGGGCCTTTGCCATGAAGATGAGTGACATTGCAGCGGCTCTGGGCGCCACGGCCCAGGGGGCTGACCTCGAGATTGCGCGCTTGTCGGAGCCTGCGTCCGCAGGTCCAGACGACCTCGCGCTGGCGTCCAACCCGAAATATGCTGAAGCGCTTGGCCAAGGTCAGGCGCGGGCGGCGCTTCTTTGGGGCGACGCTGATTGGCAAGGCTTGGGCCTTGAGGCCGCGATTTGCGTGGGGCGTCCGCGCTACGCGATGTCGTCAGTTACAGCTCTTTATGATGCGCAGTGGCGCGCGGGGCGGTGTGTGCACGACACCGCGATTGTGCCCGCAGGGTTTGACGGCGTCGCAGGCGCCTACACCGTCATTGCCGAGGATGCCCAGATCGGCCCTGGCGCTGTTATCGGCAGCCATGTCAGCATTGGCCCGGGCGTCGTCATTGGCGAAGGCGCAACCATCAAGGACGGCGTGCGCATCAGCCACGGCGTGACCATCGGCGCGCGAGTTGTGATCCAACCGGGCGCGGTGATCGGCGGTGACGGCTTTTCCTTTGTCACGCCCGAACCCTCTGCCGCAGAGGCAGCCCGCGCCACGCTCGGCGAAGCAGGCGGAGAGGCACAGGCCTGGGCGCGCATCCACTCCGTCGGCGGCGTGGAAATCGGGGACGACGTTGAAGTGGGGGCTAACAGCTCCATCGACCGGGGCACGATCCGCGCCACGCGCGTGGGCACTGGCACCAAGATCGATAGCCTCGTGCAAGTGGGCCACAACGCGGAGATCGGCGAACACTGTCTTTTGTGCGCGCAAGCGGGCGTGGCGGGAAGCTCTGTCATAGGCAATCATTGCGTGCTTGGGGGGCAGTCTGGCGTCTCTGACAACCTCACCGTGGGCGACCGCGTGGTGCTGGGCGGGGCCTCTGTCGTTATGGCCAATGTGCCGGCAGGTCGCGTCATGTTGGGCTACCCCGCGACGCAGATGAAGCAGCAGATCGAGAGCTACAAAGCCCTGCGCCGCCTGCCGCGCGACCTCGCGTCGCTCAAAAAAGCGGTTTCAAAGCTCTCTGGGAGTGACTAAATCCGCCTCAAATGCGGAAAGGTGCCCAACAAATGAGCGTCAGCGAGACCGTCAAAAAGATCATCGCGGAACAGGCCATGCTTGAGCCCGAAGACGTGACCGACGAGAGCACGCTAGAGGACCTCGGCCTCGATAGCCTTGGCCTCGTCGAATGCATCTTTGGCATCGAGGAGGCCTTCGATATCGAAGTGCCCTTCAACGCCAACGAGCCTGAGAAGAGCGACTTCGACATCTCCTCAGTAGCGAGCATCGTTAAGGCCGTCGAAAGCCTGGCCGCTGCGCAGTCATGAAACGGGTCGTCATCACCGGCGCGGGAACGATCAACGCGCTGGGGCACAACGTGCCGGACACGCTCGAGAGCATGCGCGAGGGGCGGTGTGGGATCGGCCCGCTCGAATTTCCCAATGTCGACCGTCTGCAGATCAAGATCGGCGCGCAGGTGCGTGGCTATGACGAGGCCGCGGCCTTCAATCGCCAACAGATCGCGCTCTATGACCGCTTCACCCAGTTCACGCTGATCGCCGCGCGGGAAGCGATCGCGCAGGCGGGTCTGACCTTTGGGGGCGAGCTCGCCGCCCGTGCGGGCGTTGTGCTGGGCACGGCAGCGGGCGGGATGAACACTTGGGAAGACAATTACCGCGCCGTCTATGAGGAAGGCAAAAACCGCGTACATCCCTTCGTTGTGCCACGGCTGATGAACAACGCGGCGGCGTCCCATGTGTCGATGGAATACAATCTGAAGGGGCCGTCCTTCACCGTTTCGACGGCCTGCGCCTCGTCGAACCACGCCATGGGCCAGGCGTTCGAGATGATCCGCGCGGGCGGGGCCTTGGCCATGGTCACGGGCGGCTCTGAGGCGATGCTGACATTTGGTGGGATCAAGGCGTGGGAAGGCCTGCGCGTGATGTCGCGCGATGCCTGCCGTCCGTTCTCCGGCAACCGCAACGGCATGGTGCAGGGCGAAGGCGCGGGTGTCTTTGTCTTCGAAGAGATGGAGCATGCCAAAGCGCGCGGTGCGGATATCCTCGCGGAAGTCACAGGCTTTGCGATGACCTCCGATGCGGCTGATATCGTGATGCCATCCCAGCAAGGGGCAGGGCGCGCCATCGCGGGTGCATTGAAAGATGCAGGCATGGCACCGGAAGAGATCGGCTACATTAATGCTCATGGCACCGGCACGGCGGCCAATGACAAAACTGAATGCGCCGCGGTCGCAGGGGCCTTTGGCGCCCATGCAGACCAGCTCATGATCTCGTCCACCAAGAGCATGCATGGCCATTGCATCGGTGGCACCGGCGCGGTCGAGCTGTTGGCCTGCATCATGGCGCTCCGTGAGGGCGTGATCGCGCCAACAATTGGCTATGAAGAGCCGGATCCCGAATGTGCGCTTGATGTCGTGCCGAATGTGGCGCGCGAGGCGCGTGTGACGGGCGCGCTCTCCAACGCTTTTGCGTTCGGCGGGCTCAATGCCGTGCTCGCCCTCCGCGCGGTCTGAGAATTCTCATCTTTCCACAACGAAAAAGGGCGCCCGCGAGGACGCCCTTCGTGTTGCGATCCGTGAAGAACCTTAGCGCGGCTCAAGCGCGTCAAAGGCTGCCGTGAAACCGGAAAGGGACACCGCGAGAGAAACCGGATTGTCCGGCGAGCCTGCGGGCACGATCGTGAGCGTCGCATTCGCGCCGCGCTTCATCGCGTTGATGTCGTCGGCGGTGAAGCCCACGCGCGCGACGCAGCCCCCGCGCGAGCAGAAGGTGAACGGATAGCGGCGGCCCGCACCCTCATCGATCTGCAGCGTGATCTGGCGCGTCAGCAGTGTCTCAAGCGGCGTGATGATAGTTCCGCCCGCAACCGCCTGGCCGCCCGCAGCCAGCGGAATGAGCGAGATTTCAGCCACCGAGTTGCCGGATTGATCAAACAGCAGCTGATAGCTGTTGCAGGGATCATTGCCGTCTTCGGTCGTCACACAGCGGTGGGCCCAATCGCCGAATTCTTCTTTGACGTATTCTTCCCCCACGGTGCGCCCATCCACAATCTGTTCGCCCAAGTTCAGACCGGCGCCATTGTCCGAGGTTGCCTCTTGCGCCAGCAATGGCGTGGCCAAAAATCCGGCAAGGGCAGCGCATGCAAAAATGCGGGTAATCATCGAATACTCCTCTCTGCTCGATTGGCGGGCGCTTACCATGGCTGTGCTTCGGAGTCAGGAAAAAATGCAGTGATGCTGCGTCAGGCCCCTGTCTGGGGGCCGGAATAGAAAAGGGCCTGCGCAAGCAGACCCTCTCCGACGTTTCTCTCCCTGTCGGACTGGCCGACTTATTGAGCGTAACGCTACGAAGCTCAGGCCCCTGCGTCAACCAGCAATGTGGTGAAATCCCCCAAGAAAAATCCCGCGCACGGGGTGAGCCCCGGCGCGGGCAGTCAGACAGGGAGGAAGTAAGTCCGTCAAACGCAGCGTCTGCCAAACCCAACAAAGCCTGACACACAAAGCTTAAATGAATGTTGATGCCCGGGTGGGGCGCCTGAGGCGCCATCCGGGGCTCTTTTGGATCGGCTAGTGGGTGCTTTCGAGGTGTCACTCCCACGCGCGCTTCCCATGCAGTCTTGAGCGCCCGGGTGGGAAGTGTTTCTATCGGCTCAGAGGCAGGGGGGAATAAACAATGTCCGACAGCATCTTTGTGGGCGGTGGCGGTGCAGGCTACGGCGTGAGACAACAGCTCGCGCTGAAATATGCAAACCGCCATGGGCTCGTCGCTGGGGCGACCGGCACGGGCAAAACGGTGACCTTGCAGATTCTTGCCGAGGGGTTCTCCGCAGCGGGGGTTCCGGTGTTCTTGTCGGACGTCAAAGGCGATTTGTCAGGCCTCGCGAAAGCCGGCAGCGAAGATTTCAAGCTCCATGAGGCCTTTACCTCGCGCGCCGCCAAGATCGGCTTTGACGAATACAGCTATGGCGCAGCGCCGGTCACCTTCTGGGATCTCTTTGGTGAAGCCGGGCATCCCGTGCGCACGACCGTGGCCGAGATGGGCCCGCTCCTCATCGCACGGCTTCTTGAGTTGTCGGAGGCGCAAGAAGGCATCCTCAACATCGCCTTCCGCGTGGCCGATGAACAGGGACTGCCGCTTCTCGATCTCAAAGACCTTCAGTCGTTGCTCGTCTGGGTGGGGGAGAACGGCAAGGCGCTGTCCCTGCGCTACGGCAACGTGTCTGCGGCCTCCATTGGCGCGATCCAGCGTCGGCTGCTGGTGCTTGAGAACCAAGGCGGCGCCAAGCTCTTTGGCGAACCGGCCCTGACGCTCGATGACCTGATGCGCGTGGGCGCGGATGGGCGCGGGATGGTCAACATCCTCGCCGCGGACAAGCTCATGGCCTCCCCCCGGCTCTATGCCACCTTCCTCCTCTGGCTGCTCTCCGAGCTCTTTGAGGAGCTGCCCGAGGTCGGTGACCCCGACAAACCCAAGCTCGTTTTCTTCTTTGACGAGGCGCATCTGCTCTTTGACGACGCGCCCAAAGCGCTTGTCGATAAGGTGGAGCAGGTGGCCCGCCTGATCCGCTCCAAAGGTGTGGGCGTCTACTTCATCACGCAAAACCCCGACGACATCCCCGAAGATATCCTGGGCCAGCTCGGCAACCGCATCCAACACGCGCTGCGCGCCTTCACCGCGCGCGACCGCAAAGCGCTGAAGCTCGCCGCAGAAACCTACCGCGAGAATGAGCGCTTCGACACCGAGGAGGCGATCCGCGAGGTGGGCGTCGGCGAAGCGGTGACCTCCATGCTCCAAAAGAAGGGTATCCCGGGCATCGTGGAGCGGACACTCATCCGTCCGCCGTCGTCGCAGCTTGGGCCCATCACAGCAGCCGAGCGCAAAGCGGTGATCGCCGCGAGCGATCTGGCGGGCAAGTACGAAGCCAAGGTCGACCGAAAGAGCGCGTTCGAGATGCTGTCGGCCCGCGCCGAGAAAGCCGCTGAAGAGGCTGAGGCCGCAGAGGCGCAGGAAGAAGAGGTTCAGGCGATGGAGCGTGAATACCGCGCCGCGCGCCGCTACTCCGGCTCCCGCGTGTCACGCTCGACCTCCAAACGCGTCCGCAACGACAGCATCGGCTCCGCCCTCGGCTCCGCGCTCATCAAGGAGCTTAAGGGCACCACGGGCCGCCGTATCGTGCGCGGGGTACTGGGCGGGTTCTTCAAGGGCAGGTAGCAACCGTGTTCACGAGCACCGGGCGTATGACGCTTATGGCCTCTGTGTCGATCACGGCGGCCGTGCTGATCGCATTGGCGGCCTCTTCATTCCTGTCGCGCCCTGCGCCAGAGAGCGTTGCCGAGGACGTCGCGGCGCAGCTCTCCGGCAACGGGCTTTATGCGAACGTGGGGTTCTCGGGCACCCGGTTAGAACTCAACAGGGCTTTTCCAAAGCCATGCGAGGGGGCCGCGCGTGCGGTGGTGAGCCAATCCATCAACCTTTGCGCGGTCTCTGATGCGCGCCTTGTCTTTGACGAAGAGGTATCGGTTGGGATTGTGCTCTCGATGATCGAAGGCGGCGCGACGGAGCGGGTTGAGTATTGCGATGGTCGCGTGATCGACGGGGCAATCGGCTCAGCTACGATTTTGTGGTCGGACAAGGCTGGCTTTGCGATGAACGCGCTTGAAATCTCGGAGGGCCTCGCCCGCATGCAAGGGCAGTGCCCCTGAAACGAAAAGGGCGGCCACCGAGGACCGCCCTTTGACTGATTTTCTGGCGCTTATGCGGCGAGGTCGAAGCGATCCGCATGCATAACCTTCGCCCATGCGGCGACGAAGTCGCGAGCGAATTTCTCAGCGTTGTCGTCCTGAGCGTAGACCTCGGCGTAGCTCCGCAGCACGGAGTTCGAACCGAAGACGAGGTCGCAACGCGTGGCCGTCCACTTCACGTCACCCGAAGCGCGGTCACGGATCTCGTAGCCGCCCTTCACAGGGTGCCAGGAGTTGTTCATGTCCGTCAGGTTCACGAAGAAGTCGTTCGTCAGCGCGCCCGGGCGGTCGGTGAAGACACCGTCCTTGGAGCCGCCGAAGTTCGTGTCCATCACGCGCATCCCGCCGAGGAGGGCTGTCATCTCCCACCCAGTGAGGCCGATGAGCTGCGCCCGGTCGAGCATCATCTCTTCGGGGCTTACCGCGTACTCGGTCTTGGCCCAGTTGCGGAACCCGTCCGTGAGGGGCTCGAGCACGTCAAAGCTTGCGGCATCGGTCATCTCGTCGGTTGCATCCCCGCGACCAGGCGCGAAGGGCACTTCCATGGAGATACCGGCCGCGCTCAGGCAGGCCTCAACGCCCACGTTGCCGGCGAGGACGATCGTGTCGGCAAGCGACGCGCCGTGCTCTACGGCGAGCGGCTCGAGGACGCCCAGCACGCGTGCCAGACGCTCAGGCTCGTTGCCTTCCCAGTCCTTCTGCGGTGCCAGACGGATACGTGCGCCATTGGCGCCGCCGCGGCGGTCAGAACCACGGTAGGTGCGGGCACTGTCCCATGCGGTGGCGACAAGCTCTGCTGCGGGCAGGTCTGCGGCTGCGATGGCCGATTTCAGCGCCGCTGCGTCGAAGTCAGATGCACCGGCGGGCACCGGGTCCTGCCAGATCAGGTCTTCGTTCGGCACGTCCGGCCCGAGGTAGTTGACGCGCGGACCCATGTCGCGGTGCGTCAGCTTGAACCACGCGCGGGCGAAGGTGTCGGCGAAGTAGTCAGGATCGGCGCGGAAGCGCTGGCAGATCTCGTTGTAGGCGGGGTCCACGCGCATCGCCATGTCGGCGTCCGTCATGATCACGCGGGCGCGCTTTGATGGATCGGACGGGTCGAGCGGCTTGACGTCGTCGGGCATGTCCTTGGGTTCCCACTGCCATGCGCCAGCGGGGGATTTCTGCAGCTCCCACTCCCAATCGAAGAGGTAGTCGAAGTAGCCCATGTCCCACTTGGTGGGCTCTTTCGTCCACGCGCCCTCGATGCCGGAGGTGAACGCCTTGGCGGCGGTGCCGTCAGAGCCGGGGTTCGCCCAGCCGAAACCTTGTGCTTCGAGGTTTTCGCCCTCAGGCTCGGACCCGATAAGGTTGCCGTCGCCGTTACCATGCGCCTTGCCGACGGTGTGGCCGCCGCAGGTCAGGGCCGCGGTTTCTTCGTCGTTCATTGCCATTCGGGCGAAGGTCTCACGCACGTGCATGGCGGTGTGCGCCGGGTTTGGCACGCCGTTGATGCCTTCCGGGTTCACGTAGATGAGGCCCATATGCACAGCGGCGAGCGGGTTCTCGAGCGTGCCCGCATCATCGATGTCGTCATAGCGGTTCTCGGAAGGCGCGAGCCACTCGTTCTCTTCCCCCCAATAGACGTCCGTCTCCGGGCCCCAGATGTCTTCGCGGCCATAGCCGAAGCCAAAGGTCTTCAGGCCCATGCTCTCGTAGGCAACGGTGCCGGAGAGGAGGATCAGGTCCGCCCAGCTCAGCTTGTTGCCGTACTTTTTCTTGATCGGCCACAAGAGGCGGCGCGCTTTGTCGAGCGACGCGTTATCGGGCCAGGAGTTCAGGGGCGCAAAGCGGATGTTGCCGCCCGCGCCGCCACCACGACCATCGGTCGTGCGGTAGGAGCCTGCGGAGTGCCAGGCCAGACGGATGAAGAGGCCGCCGTAGTGGCCCCAGTCTGCCGGCCACCAAGGCTGGCTTTCGGTCATCAGGGCTTTGAGGTCAGCTTTGAGGGCGTCAAAGTCGAGCTCCTTGACAGCATCGCGGTACGAAAAGCCCTCATCCATCGGGTCAACGCGCGCACCTTTCTGGTGCAGAATGTCGAGGTTCAGCGCCTTGGGCCACCACTTCGTCACAGAGGGTTTTGTGAGCGATGTGTTGGAGCCGTGGGCAACTGGGCAACCTGAGAGAGGGGGTTTTTGTCCGTCCATCGAAGAGACCTTTCGCTGCGAAAATTTCGTGGCAACCGATCAGAATCTAGACGTCTCTGACCGTCCAGATAATATTTAGAATAATTCTTAAACGGGCAAGAGAGGCCGGGCCAAAAAACCTGACTCTTTTGTTCACTTTGGAGCTAGCGCCCGCAAAATCGGCGCGGACGGGGTGCTGTAGTGGTGTTCGGCCACAAGCCACCTCTCGCCGCTAAAGCGCAAGATTCCAACGCCGACGACTTCGGCACCAAACTTTGCATTGGCGAGGACGTGGCGGGTTACGAAGTGGGTCTCGATCGTATGGGCATCCAAGAAGCTCGCGGAGGTGGACCGACGATGCAGGTCAACAACGCCGAGAGCATCGAAGGTCGCGCACATCTCGTCGAAAATACGCACCAGCGCGGCATGATCGATCATTGTGGTCTCACCGTTGCTGGTCTCGTCATTCATGAGGCGCAGATGATCCCGACCGTCGGTCAGGTTTTTTCGTTCCATGGCTTCCGGTTCGAGGT
>JBCBFV010000086.1:0-8850 GCA_038527425.1 Pseudomonadota bacterium | reverse complement strand
CGTCGACATCCAGACCGCGCGCAAAGCGGGCCGCGCGGTGGGGCTAACCCTCATGCCTCTGTCCTTCGCGACAATCCTCGGCGGCATGGTGACCCTCATCGGCACGCCCCCCAACATCATCATCGCCTCGATCCGGGAGGAGGCCTTGGGCGAGCCCTTCCGCATGTTCGATTTCGCCCCCGTGGGCGGCGTTGCGGCAATCGCGGGCCTCGCCTTCGTGGCCCTCGTGGGATGGCGCCTCATCCCCTCCCGCGCGGGCCAAGGCGCCGGTTCCATCGCCGAAGACTTCGCTGAATACGTGGCCGAGCTGACCGTGCCCGAGGGATCTGACCTCGTCGGTCAACGCGTGGCCGAACTCTACGAGGCCGCCGACAAGGCAGACGTGGCGATCCTCGGCCTCGTGCAGGACGGCAAACGCCGCTACGGCACCGCTCAAAACGCCCGGATCGCGGCCGGCGATGCCCTTGTGATGGAGGCCAGCCCCGAAGCGCTCGACGAGTTCCGCAGCGCGCTCAAACTAAATTTCTCCGACGACAAACGCGAAGAAGCCCTAAAGGCTGCCGGTGATGGCCTCTCCGTCGTCGAGGTCGTGGTACCTGAAACCGCGCGCATCCGGGGCAAGACCGCCCAAAGCATAGGCCTAAGCTGGCGCCAGAGGTCCGTCTTGATGGGCATCTCGCGCGAAGGGCGCAGGATCACCCAGCAGATCCGCAAGACCGAGATCAAGACAGGCGACATCCTCCTGCTTTTGACCCCCACGGAGGCCGCCCAGGACGTGACGGATTGGCTGGGCTGTCTGCCCCTGGCCGACCGCGGCCTCGCCGTCACCGACAACTCCAAAACCTGGCTGGCAATCGGGCTTTTCGTGACCGCGGTGCTCGCCGCCTCTTTCGGGCTGCTCTACCTGCCGATCGCGCTAGGGCTTGTTGTGGTTGGGTACGTGCTGACCAAGATCCTGCCGCTTGGAGACATCTACGATCACATCGAATGGCCCGTGGTGGTTCTGCTAGGATCCATGATCCCCCTAGGCGCCGCACTTGACGCCTCCGGCGGGACAGAGCTTATCGCGGGCTCCCTCATCCAGCTCACCGACGGCATGCCCGCCTGGGCGATCCTCACCGTGCTCATGGTCGTGACGATGACGCTCTCAGACGTGCTCAACAACACCGCCACGACAATTGTCGCGGCCCCCGTCGGCATCCAAATGGCCGAGAAGCTCCAAGTCTCCCCCGACCCTTTCCTCATGGCCGTAGCCATCGCCGCCTCAGCGGCCTTCCTCACGCCCATCGGACACAAGAACAATACGCTTATCCTCGGCCCGGGAGGCTACGGGTTCGGAGACTATTGGCGCATGGGCCTCCCGCTCGAGATCATCATCGTCGCGGTCTCCATCCCCACCCTCTTAGTATTCTGGCCCCTCTAAGGACTCGGGCGGGCGGGTGCGACCCGCCGCAGGCGGGAGCGTCCGAACCGACCGATCACAACGGCCAAAGAAACGGGATCACCGCCGAGGCCACGATGCCCACCGAAAGGTTCAAAGGCACACCCACGCGCAAGAAGTCCGTGAACTTGTACCCGCCCGGGCCGTAAACAAGCATATTCGTCTGATACCCAATGGGCGTGGCAAACGAACAAGACGCCGCAATCATGACCGCCACCACAAGCGCCCGGGGGTCCATGCCCACAGCAGTCGCCAGCCCAATGGCAATGGGTGTCACAACGACAGCCACCGCGTTGTTCGACACCGTCTCCGTCAAAAGGGACGTCAGCAAATAGACCGCCCAAATCACGAGGAAAGGCGGCAAACCCTCCAACAGAGGCGCCACCGCCTCCACAATCATCGACACCGCGCCCGAGGCTTGCAGCGCGGCCCCAATCGCCAGCATCGCAAAAATCAGTGCGAGCAAACGCCCGTCCACGAACGAGAACGCCTCATCAGCATCAATGCAGCGCGTGATCAGCACGACCGCCACAGCCAGCACCGCAAGAAGGAAAATCGGCGCCACACCCACCGCTGCCGCAATCACAAGCCCGGCGAGCGTCGCCAGCACAATGGGCGCGTGGGAGCGCCTATAGGCCCGCTCCGACGGCTGCGTGACATCGACAAGGCCCATATCTGCCGCCAGCCGTTCAATATCTGCAGGTGCCCCCTCAAGAAGCAGGGTGTCGCCCACCTGCACGATCAAATCATCGAGCTGGCGGCCAATATTCTGCGACCGGCGATGCACGGCCAGAGGATAGACACCGTAGCGACGACGCAGGCGCAGCGAGCCTAAAGACCGACCCACCATCCGTGCGCCAGGCGAAATCAACACCTCTACCGTCGCCGTCTCAACCGAGCTCAACTTGTCGACCATGTTGACGTCTTTCGACTTCTGCAGGCCCAAAAGCTCCGTCATTTCGGTGCGCAGAACCACGCGGTCGCCCTGTTCGAGCTCGACCCCCTTCAGGTTCCGCCGGAGCGACGCGTCGCCCCGCAAAACGTCGATCAAACGAACCCCATCGCGTTTGAATATCTCGATCTCACCTACATCGCGCCCGATGAGGGACGAACCCTCAGGCACAGCCACTTCGGTAAAGAATTTCATCTTCGAGCGGTTCGACAGCATCGCGGCCATCGAAGACCGGTCTGGCAACAACCGCGGCGCGATGAACCGCAGATAAATCATCCCCCAGATCACTAGCACGATGCCAAGAGGCGTCACTTCAAAGATCGTGAAGGCCTCAAGCCCTTGGTCACGGGCCACACCGTCGACGAGCAGGTTCGTCGAAGTCCCGATGAGCGTCAGCGTGCCGCCGAGGATCGCCGCATAACTCAAGGGGATCAGCACTTTTGAGGCCGAAACACCCAAAGTGCGCGACAGCTGCACAAAAACGGGGATCATCACCACCACCACAGGCGTATTCGACACAAAGGCCGACGCCACCACGACAAACGCAATTAGCAGTGCAACTGCGATCACAGGTTGGGTCTTGGCCTGCGCGTCGGCGAAAGATGTAAAGGCATGGAGCCCGCCTGTACGCACCAGCGCCCCCATCAAAAGGAACATGGCCGCAATGGTCCAAGGTGCAGGGTTCGACAGCACCCCAAGCGCCGCTTCATAGGGCAAGACGCCTAGACCCAAAAGGACCGCGGCCCCAGTGATGGCGACCACTTCGGTCGGAAAGACCTCGCGCACAAAAAGCACGAACATCACCGCCACCACGCCAAGGGTAATGATGGCGTCGGCGTTCGGTCCTAGTCCCAATTGCTCGATCATGCGTCTGTAACCCTCAGGTTTCAGGCCAGTTTCGCCTAGGAGGCGGGCTCGCGCAACTCGTCAGCCTTGGGTCGAGGCTGCACAAGGGCCATTCCGACAAACATCAGCGCCAGTGCCGCCCAAATATACGTCGAATACCCTTCTCCGAGCAGGATTATCGCCCAGACGACGCCGAACCCGGTCACGAGATAGCTGACCTGAGCCGCAAAGGTCGGGCCCGCGCGCGACACAAGCCAGACATAGGTCGTGTAGACTACCGCATGGAGGAGCGACGACGCGACATGCGCCCATTCTGCCGCGCCGTAAGGAACAATCGGATTGATCCACTGCCCCGTAGCAAGCGCCAGCGGGGCCGCGGCAATCGCACCCAGCGCGGATGCGCCGAAGAGCGCCTGCACCGGGGTCAGCCCTGCGAGCCCGAAGCGCGCGACGAGGTTGCCCTCGCAGGCGTAGCAAAGGGGTGCGACCAGCGCGACGAAGACCCATCCAACGAGCGCCGGATCAGGCAAGCTTGCATCAGGCAAAACGATGAGCAGCACGCCGCAAAGGCCAACCGCAAGGCCCAAGAGACGTTTCATCGAAAAGCCATCATTGCCCAGCGCCAACGCTACCGGGAAGGCCAGCATGGGAACGATGGACAGGAGAACCGACATCAGCCCCGCCTGAAGGTAGACCACCGCCTGATACGACGTGGAGTTGGGCAGGATCGTCCCGATCACCGCAATCATCGCGAAGACACGCAAAGCCCCCGCCGTGATCGGGAGGCCGCCGCCCTGCCGCACAAGCACCAGCGCCAAAACGCATGCTGTGATGACGAGCTGCCAAAAGATCAGGCCGAAGGGCTGATAGCCGGTAGACACAGCGATCTTTGCCAGAGGCTGAGTGATCCCCCACCCTGCCCCCATGAGCACGAGCACGGCGATGTAAAAGCTAGAGCCTTTCATGTGGCGTGGCTCACTCGGGCCCTGATTGAGCAAGCCTGCCGCCTTGGCGCACCATCTCGACGCGCGTGGCCCGTCCTGTGCGGTCGTCGGTTTCGACGAAGACGCCCGACAACGTGGCCTCGCCCAGCGCAGGCTGGAAGCGGCCCTTGGGCATGCCCGTGATAAAGCGGCGCATGGGCTCGGCAGGGTCCATCCCGATGACCGAGTTGTAGTCCCCGCACATGCCCGCATCCGTCAGATAGGCGGTCCCTTTGTCGAGGATTTGCGCGTCGCCTGTGGGCACGTGGGTATGGGTGCCCACAACAAGGCTCGCCTTGCCATCGCAGAAGTGCCCCATGGCCATCTTCTCGGACGTGGCTTCGGCGTGGACGTCAAGCAGCACCGCTTGAACTGCCCCGCCGAGCTTATGCCGCTGAAAGACCTGATCAACGGCGCTGAAGGGGTCATCAAACGGGCGCTTCATGAAAACTTGGCCCAGAACCTGCGCCACCAGCACTTTGCGTCCGCGCGTCGCCTCAAACACAGCCACCCCGCGCCCCGGCGCGCCCTTGGCATAGTTCAGCGGGCGCAGGATACGCGGCTCGGTTTCGATAAAGCTCAGCATGTCGCGTTGATCGAAAGCGTGATCGCCCAGCGTCAGGCAATCGGCCCCCGCATCAAGCAGCGCCTTGGCGTGGTCCACGTTAAGACCTGCGCCCGAGGTCGCGTTCTCTGCATTCACGCAAATGAAATCGAGCTTCCACGTCTCGCGAAGGTTGGACAGGTTTTGCTGGATGGCTGCCCGGCCCGCGCGGCCAAGCACATCGCCAAGAAAGAGAATGCGCATCCTGCGGACCTAGAGCGATCCGCGCGCGAAGGGAAGCCTGCGGTTCAGCGCAGATCGATGATGCCCGCTTCAGTGATGATGAGATCGAGCGGCTGATCTGTTGGCTCGAGCGGCAGCGCTTCGGCCTCCTGCGCCGCATAGGCAAAGCCTGCCGCCAGCGTGGGTCGCTTCGCGCGCAGCCCTTCAAGGGTGCGATCGTAGAACCCGCCGCCGTATCCCAGCCGCCCGCCATCACGGGTAAAGGCCACGAGGGGGACGATGACAATCTCGGGCTCGAAGAAGGACAGGTCCGCCGGGATATGCGCCTTGAAAGCCCCTTCGACCATGGGGATGCCGGGCTCCCACCGTGCGAATTTGAGAGGCGTCGCTGCAGCCTCGATGACAGGCACGCCAACGGGCCCGTGGGCGGCGGCTTCCTCCATCGCGGGAAGCGGATCGATCTCGGTGTTGATGGGCATGTAGCCCGCCACGGGCACACCGCGGTGGCCGGCAAGGAAGCTCGACAGATGACCAGCCGCCGGATGGGGCCCATGCACCTCTTTGCGGCGGGCGAAGGCGGCTTTGCGGGCCGCAGCTTTCTGTTCTTCAAGCGTCATAGCAGCACCATTGCAGCAAGGCCCAAGAAAGCGAAGAAGCCCACAACATCGGTCACTGTTGTCACGAAAGCCCCGGAAGCGAGCGCGGGATCAACGCCCATACGCTCAAGGACCACGGGGATCGCAGTGCCCGCAAGGCCCGCCACCACGAGGTTGATGACCATGGCCGCTGCGATCACGCCGCCCAGCGCCGCAGAGCCGAACCAGACGTAGCCCACCGCCCCCATCACAACCGCAAAGATCACACCGTTGACGAGGCCCACGAGGCATTCGCGCCGGATCACCCGCCAGACGTTCGCGCCTGTAAGGTCTTTCGTTGCGATAGATCGCACCGCCACTGTGAGCGATTGCGTCCCCGCATTGCCGCCCATGGAGGCCACAATCGGCATCAGCACAGCCAGTGCCACGATCTGCGCGATGGCCGCATCGAACTGCGCAATGACGAGCGAGGCGAGGATCGCCGTCACGAGGTTCACGAAGAGCCATGGGAAACGCCGCCGCGTGGTGGCAATCACACGATCCGTCAGAGAGCCCTCCGAGATACCAGCCAGGCGCAGGATGTCTTCCTCATGCTCCTCATCAAGCACGATCATGGCGTCGTCGATGGTGATCACGCCCACCAGGCGCTCATCAGCGTCCACCACCGGCGCCGAGATGAGGTGATACTGGTTGAACGCATAGGCCACCTCACCCTCATCCTGATCCACGGGGATGGTGCGAAAGCTGTCCTCGGTGATGTCTTTGAGCCGCGTGTGGCGGCGCGATCCCAAAAGCCGCCCGAGCGTCACATAGCCCGTGGGGCGCATACGGGGATCAACGAGGATCATATGATAGAACTGCTCGGGCAGGTTCTCGGTCTGACGCAGGAAATCGATCGCCTCGCCCACGCTCCAATGCTCAGGCCCCATAACGACCTCGCGCTGCATAAGGCGGCCTGCGGAGTCCTCAGGGTAGGACAGCGATTGCTCGACCGCGACACGGTCTGCATCGTCGAGCGCATCCAGAATGGCTTCCTGTTGTGGCTCCTCGAGGTCTTCGAGGATGTCGACAACGTCGTCCGACTCCAGATCGCGCACAGCGTCCTGCAGGATGGTGGCGGGCAGAAACTCGATGATTTCTTCCCGCACACCTTCCGAGATCTCGGAAAGCACCTCGCCCTCGACGATGTCGGCGGCAAAGCCCAACAGCTCCTCTCGGGAGCCCGTGTCCATCTGTTCAAGAAGGTCGGCGATGTCGGCGGGGTGCAGCGGCTCGACCAGCTCTCTAAGAAGCGGCAGATTGCGATCCGCGAGGGCGGCACGAACATCCGGCAAAAGCCGGTTATCGAGCTCGTAGCCCTCTTGTTCCTCGAAGGTTTCCATCTCTGCCATGGACTGTTCCTTCATTCGGCGAATGTTGTGGCCCCGCGCGTGGGCCGTTACGGAGGGATATGACCAAACACCTGCTTCTTGGCCAGACCCTTACCTATCATGGCGACCCTTTCGTTGAGGGGTGGGAAGCTGTGACGCGGCTGAACTCCGCCGGTGCGGTACTCTTGGACGGCGCCACGATTGCTGCGGCGGGTAATGCTGAAGAGCTGAAGGCAGCCCATCCTCAGGCTGAGGTCACCGACTACGGCGACAATCTGATCGTGCCGGGCTTCGTCGATGCCCACACCCACTACCCCCAAACCGCCATGATCGCGAGTTGGGGCAAACGGCTCATAGATTGGCTCAACGATTACACCTTCCCGGAAGAGACGCGGTTCAGCGATCCGGCCTACGCGCAGGCCGTCGCAGGCACCTACCTCGACCTTCTGCTCGATCACGGGACGACGACTGTTTGCACCTATTGCACCACGGCGCCTGCGTCGGTTGATGCGATCTTTGAGGCGGCTGAGGCACGCGGCATGCGGGTGCTGGCGGGTAAGACCTGTATGGATCGCAACGCGCCTGAAGACCTGATCGACACGGTCACCCGCGCCTATGACGAATCCAAAGCGCTGCTTGCCAAATGGCACGGCCGCGGCCGCGCGGGCTATGTCATTACGCCCCGCTTCGCACCGACCTCCACGCCCGAGCAATTGGAGGCGCTAGGCACGCTCTGGGCTGAGCATCCAGACTGCCTCATGCAGACGCATCTGAGCGAGCAAACGGAAGAGATCGCCTGGATCAAAGAGCTCTTCCCCAATTCGCGCGACTACCTCGATGTGTACGAGAGCTTTGGCCTGCTCGGCGCGAAGGGCGTCTATGGCCATGCGATCCACCTTGAACCGCGCGAGGCGGACCGGATCGCCGAGGTGGGCGCAGCCCTCGTCCATTGTCCGACGTCGAACATGTTCATTGGCTCGGGCCTCTTTGACATGAGCCTCGCCTCCCGACTGAACGTGGGGTTGGCGAGTGACACGGGCGGCGGCTCCTCTTTCTCGATGCTGCGCACGATGGCGGCGGCTTATGAGGTCGCCCAGCTGCGCGGCCAGGCGCTCCACCCGGCGGAACTCCTCTGGCTCGCCACCGAAGGCTCAGCCCGCGCGCTTCACCTTGAAGGCACCGTGGGCCGCCTGGCGACTGGCGCTGACGCCGACATCTGCGTGCTCAACCTCGCCTCCACCCCCGCCCTCACCCAGCGGAAGGCAAACGCCGCAGGTTCGTGGGAGGCGATCTTCCCGACAATCATGATGGGCGATGACCGCGCCGTGGCCGACATGTGGGTGGCAGGCAAGCGCCGCTAGCCCGCGCTGAACGCCGGCGGGCCGTGCACCGTGATGGGCGGAGGCTCGCCATTGAAAGGCGCGATCTCCACACGCGTTGAATAGGCCGCGGGGCTCTGGCTCCACTCCGAGGTGCGCAGGTCGTGGGTGAGCACATTGGGATTGCCGTGCTGACAATTCCCTTCACTATCAGGCTGATACCACGTCCCCGTCCATAGAAAGACCGAGCCCGGCGCGATGTCTTCCGTCAGCCGCGCGCCCGCAAGGCAGCGCCCCCGTGGCGAGGAAAGCTCCACCACATCCCCATCGCTAATCCCGCGTGTGGCAGCGTCGGTGGGATGGATCAGGACCGGCTCGCGCCCGCTGATCTTGGCCGCCATGCTTAACGCACCATCGTCAAACTGAGAGTGCAGCCGAAACGCCGGCTGCCCGCTGAGCAGAGCGAGGCCCTCCGTCTCTCGCGGCGGCACCCATGTTGCATGGCCCCGCGCTTCAAGCAGGTCAAAGCCGTCCACCGTGGAGGAAAAGAGCTCAA
>JBCBFV010000085.1:0-8980 GCA_038527425.1 Pseudomonadota bacterium | reverse complement strand
CCTCGACCTCATTCCCGAAGGGCCGGTGCTGTCGGAAGGGCAGGACGTTGATCTGCAGCTCGACCGCGCGCGGGAGCTTCGCCCTGACATCACGGTCTGCGGTCTTGGCCTCGCCAATCCGCTAGAAGCTGAGGGTCTTACCACCAAGTGGGCCATCGAGCTCGTCTTCACGCCGGTGCATTTCTACGAACAGGCCGGTGATCTGGCAGCGCTCTTTGCGCGGCCGTTGCGCAGGAAGGCCCTGATCCGCGCCATGCATCCCAACCATGTGGAGGCGGCGGAATGAAGCTTTCTGTCTGGACATATGAGGGACCGCCCCACGTGGGTGCCATGCGTGTCGCCACGGGCATGAAGGGTCTGCACTACGTCCTGCATGCGCCGCAGGGCGATACCTATGCGGACCTGCTCTTTACGATGATTGAGCGGCGCAATCACCGCCCGCCAGTCTCCTACACGACATTCCAGGCCCGTGACCTCGGGGCCGACACCGCGCACCTCTTCAAGGATGCCTGCAAGGATGCGGTCGAACGTTTCCAGCCGGAAGCCATTATCGTGGGCGCCTCCTGCACGGCGGAGCTTATCCAGGATGATCCTGGTGGCCTTGCCGAGACAATGGATCTAGGCATCCCGGTCATCCCGCTCGAGCTGCCGAGTTACTCGCGCAAAGAGAACTTTGGCGCGGACGAGACCTTCTTCCAGATCGTGCGGCACCTTTGTGGCCCGCTGGAGCGGACGGAGCAGATCACCTGCAACCTTATCGGGCCCACGGGCCTCGGCTTCCGTCATCGCGATGATGTCGAGGAGCTGACGCGTCTCCTTTGGGAGATGGGCATTGAGGTGAACGTGGTGGCGCCGATGAACGCCACGCCGTCCGATCTGACCTGGCTCGGCGCTGCGCATTTCAACGTGTTGATGTATCCGGAGACGGGCGAGGCCGCCTGCCGCTGGATGGAGCGCGAGCTGGGTCTCCCCTTCACCAAAACAGTGCCCATCGGCGTTGGCGCCACACGCGACTTCATCGCTGAGGTGCAGGCCATCACAGGCCTCGACACCACGCCCGACGAGAGCCGCCTGCGCCTGCCCTGGTGGTCACGCAGCGTGGATTCTAACTACCTCACCGGTAAGCGCGTCTTCATCTTCGGGGACGGCACCCATGTGATGGCCTCTGCGCGGATCGCCCATGAGGAGATGGGTTTCGAAGTTGTTGGCATGGGTTGCTACAACCGCGAGCTTGCGCGCGAAGTGCGCGCACTGGCCCAAGAGATGGATGTGCCTTGCTACATCACCGAGGACTACCTCGTGGTCGAGCAGGCCTGCATGGATCTGGCGCCTGAAATGATCCTCGGCACGCAAATGGAGCGCCATATTGGCAAGCGTCTGGGCATCCCTTGCGCGGTGATCTCGGCCCCTGTTCATGTGCAGGATTTCCCAGCGCGGTTCTCCCCCCAGATGGGGTTCGAGGGCGCCAATGTGATCTTTGACACCTGGGTCCATCCGCTGGTGATGGGGCTCGAAGAGCACCTGCTGCACATGTTCCGCGAGGACTTTGAGTTCCACGACGACAATGGTGCGAGTCATCACGGCGGGAAGATTGATCTGCGTGAGGTGAGCGCGGCAGCGTCTGATGCCTCCGGCGGAAGTACGAAGCGCGAAGAAGCGGCGGTCTCGCTCCCTGAAGTGCAGGCTGATGGGTCGATCGTTTGGCTGCCTGCGGCGGAGAAAGAACTCAAGAAGATCCCGTTCTTTGTGCGCGGCAAGGCCAAGCGCAATACCGAGGCATTTGCCGTCGAGAAGGGCGTCACCGAGATCAGCGTGGAGACGCTTTACGAGGCGAAGGCTCACTATGCGCGATAGCCTCGATCCTCAGGAGTACCGCGTCGTCATCGTGACGCTGGATCATCACGCGGCGGGGCCTGCGGCGCGGGCTTTGCCGGCGTTGGCGCAGGACTTCCCGGGGCTGAAGGTATCCATTCACGCGGCGGCGACCTGGGCCGAGGATCCCGCCGCTCTTGAGGAGACGCGGGTTGCGGTCGCGTCGGCCAATATCATCGTGGCGAACCTTCTTTTCTTAGAAGAGCATGTGGAGGCGATCGCTGCTGATATCGCTGCGCGTCGTGATCAGCTTGATGCGCTGGTGGGTGTCGTGGCGGACGAGAAGATCGTCAACATGACCCGGATGGGCGATCTCGACATGTCGGCACCGAGCTCGACGGCGATGGAGATGCTCAAGAAGCTGCGCCCGAAGAAGGGGACGAAAGCATCGGGCGAGAGCCAGATGAAGATGCTGCGGCGGCTTCCCAAGATCCTGAAGTTCATTCCGGGCAAGGCTCAGGACCTGCGCGCTTACTTCCTGTCCATGCAGTATTGGCTGGGCGGGTCGGATGACAATGTTCGCGAGATGATCCGCTTCCTCGTAGATCGCTACTCTGGCGCGCGTTTTGAGCCGATCAAGGCGGCCGCACCGGTGGATTACCCGGATGTGGCTTTGTTCCACCCTGATTTGCCGGGGCTTGGGATCACGACGGATCCAGCCGATTTGCCCGTGGTCGAAAACCCCGTGGCAACTGTGGGGCTGCTAATGCTCCGCTCTTATGTGCTGGCCTCCGACACCGCGCATTATGCGGCTGTCATCCGCAGCTTCGAGGCGCGCGGGATGCGCGTGTTGCCGGCCTTTGCGGGCGGGCTCGACGGGCGGCCGGCGATGGAGGCATATTTCGGAGAGATCGATGCGCTGGTTTCGCTGACGGGTTTCAGCCTCGTGGGCGGGCCTGCTTACAACGATAGCGACGCCGCGGTGGCCGCACTGAAAAAGCACGATGTGCCTTATGTCGCGGCGCATCCGTTGGAGTTTCAGACGCTCGCGCAATGGGCCGCCTCGGGGCAGGGCCTCGGACCCGTTGAGACGACGATGCTGATCGCGCTGCCAGAGATTGATGGAGCCACGAACCCTACTGTTTTCGCAGGACGCCATGGCGCGGAGGGATGCCAGGGGTGCCAGTACAAGTGCGCTCAGCCTGCTTTGGAGAAGGCTATCGCGCCTTGTCCTGAGCGGATTGATAGCCTCACTGAGAAGGTCCATCGCTTGGCCACGCTGCGCCGCAAGCGTAATGCGGAGAAGAAGGTGGGCATCGTGCTCTTTGGCTTCCCGCCGAATGCGGGCGCGGTAGGGACGGCGGCGTATCTGAGCGTCTTTGAGAGCCTCTTCAACACGCTCCAGCGGCTGAAGGCCGAAGGCTATGACCTCACGCCGCCAGCTTCGGTCGAGGCGCTGCGGGACGCGGTGCTCAAGGGCAATGCCGCCACCTATGGGCAGGAGGCCAATGTCGCCGCCCATGTCGATGCCGACACGATCGTCCGCAACACGCTGCCTCTGAAGGTGATTGAGGATGTCTGGGGCCCGGCGCCCGGCAAGGTGCAGTCCGATGGGCGCGGTATCTTTGTGCTGGGCGCAGAGTTCGGGAACGTCTTTGTCGGGGTGCAGCCCACCTTCGGCTATGAGGGTGATCCGATGCGCCTTCTTTTCGAGAAGGGCTTTGCGCCGACGCACGCCTTTACGCAGTTCTATCTGTGGCTGCGGAACACCTTCCAAGCCGACGTGCTGCTGCACTTCGGGATGCATGGTGCGGCTGAGTTCATGCCGGGCAAGCAGGCGGGCCTTGGGGCGCGGGATTGGCCGGACCGGCTGATCGGCGAAGTGCCCAATGTCTACCTCTACGCCTCAAACAACCCGTCGGAGGCGACGCTCGCCAAGCGGCGCATGAATGCCGTGACGGTGACCCATGTGACGCCGCCGCTGGCGACGTCGGGGCTCTATAAGGGCCTGAGCGAGCTGAAGGATTCCCTGTCGCGCTGGCGTGGCATGGTGGATGGCCCCGCACGGGACGACATGGTGGCACTGATCGCGGATCAGGCGGCTGCGGTCGATCTACAGGGCGCGCCGGAGGAGCTATGGCTCAAGCTTCTGGAGACAGAAGACGCGCTGATCCCGGATGGCCTCCACGTTCTTGGCCGCGCGCCGTCGGAAGAAGAGGTGCAGGAGCATCTCTCCCACATGGCCAATCAGGACCCTGATGAGCTGTCGCGCGTGCGGATGCACCTTCTGGGCAATGCCGAGATGACGGGCCTCATGCGCGCGCTGTCGGGCCGCTATATCGCGCCGGTGCCGGGCGGCGATCTGATCCGGTCGCCGGAGGTTCTGCCCGCGGGCCGCAATATCCACGCCTTTGATCCGTTCCGCATGCCAACGGCTTACGCGCTGAAGGATGGCGAGGAGCAGGCGCAAGTTCTTCTAAACGCGCAAAAGACGCTGCCGCGTTCGGTGGCTCTGGTCCTTTGGGGCTCTGACAATATCAAGAGCGACGGTGGCCCGATAGCGCAGGCCCTCGCGCTGATGGGTGCCAAGCCGCGCTTTGACAATTTTGGCCGCCTCAGCGGTGCGGACCTGATCCCGCTTGCAGAGCTGGGCCGCCCGCGCATCGACGTGGTGATGACGCTGTCGGGGATCTTCCGTGACTTGCTGCCACTGCAGACGCGCATGCTGGCGGAGGCGGCTTGGAAATGCGCCTCGGCGGATGAGCCGCTCGATCAGAACTTTGTCCGTGCTCATGCGCTGGCCTACGCCGAAAAGACGGGCTGCAGCCTGGAAGAGGCGTCACTGCGCGTCTTCTCCAATGCCGAGGGCGCCTATGGGTCGAACGTCAACGTGCTCGTCGATCAAGGTGGGTTCGATGACGAGGATGAATTGGCCGATGCCTATCAAGCGCGGAAGTCCTTCGCTTACGGCCGCGATGGCAAGGCCCAGGCGCAGCGGGAGCTGCTCGATGACGCGCTGGGCGAGGTCGATCTGGCCTACCAGAACCTCGAGAGCGTGGAGCTCGGCGTCACGACGGTGGATCACTACTTCGACACGCTGGGCGGTATCGCCCGCGCGGTAAAGCGCGCCCGAGGCGGGACAGAGCCTGCCGTCTTCATCGGCGACCAGACCACCGGCAAATCGAAGGTGCGCACGCTGAAAGATCAGGTCGCGCTCGAGACGCGCACGCGTTCGCTAAACCCCAAGTGGTTCGAGGGCATGCTCAAGCACGGGCACGAAGGCGTCCGCCAGATCGAGGCGCAGGTGACGAACACGCTGGGGTGGTCGGCCACGACCGGTCAGGTGGACCCTTGGGTCTACGAGCGGATCTCTGAGACTTTCGTGCTGGATGAAGAGATGCGGGACCGCCTCTCGGAACTGAACCCGCAAGCCTCCATGCGCATGGCGCAGCGCCTGCTGGAGGCCTCCGACCGCGAATATTGGCAGCCCGATGCCGAGACATTGGAGGCGCTGCAGAACGCGGCAGACGCCCTCGAAGACAGACTTGAGGGGGTGGGCAATTGATCCATCGCAATGCTCAAGAGAAAATTTTTGGCCAGAGGAAGCAGATCGCTTCCGAGGTGAATGGAGGTGGCGCATGAGCCCCTATGATGATCCTAAAATGCCCCCCGCCGCGCGGGCCAATATGCGCGAACAGCGTGGGCTAAAGGCACGTGGTGCCGCGCCGGGGTCTGCCCTTGCACGCAAGCCTGCACCGGGGTCCGGTCTGTCGTCGTCGCCCGTGCTGGGCAAGACACCCGCCACGGATTTGAAAGAGGCACCCAAAGCACCGACGCTCGGGGCGCCGCCTGTGCTGAAAGGCGAGGATGGCGAAGGCTCAGTCCAGGTGCATCAGGACATGTCCACGGTCATCGAGGGCGCGAAGGTCTTCTCCGTCTACGGCAAGGGCGGGATCGGCAAATCCACGACCTCGTCGAACCTGAGCGCAGCGTTCTCCATGCTGGGCAAGCGGGTGCTCCAGATCGGCTGTGACCCCAAGCACGATTCCACCTTCACGCTGACCGGTCACCTTCAGCCCACGGTCATCGACATCCTCAAGGACGTCGATTTCCACGCGGAAGAGCTGCGCCCGGAAGACTTCGTCACGACGGGCTTTAACGGCGTGATGTGCGTCGAAGCTGGCGGCCCGCCGGCGGGCACCGGTTGCGGCGGCTATGTCGTGGGCCAGACGGTGAAACTGCTCAAGCAGCACCACATGCTCGAAGACACGGACGTCGTCCTTTTCGACGTTCTGGGCGATGTGGTGTGCGGTGGCTTTGCGGCCCCCCTCCAGCACGCGGATCGCGCCGTGATCGTCACGGCCAATGATTTCGACAGCATCTACGCCATGAACCGCATCATCGCGGCGGTGCAGGCCAAGTCGAAGAACTACTCCGTGCGCCTCGCAGGCTGTGTGGCCAACCGGTCCGAGACGACTGAGGAGGTCGACCGCTTCTGCGACAAGGTGGGCTTCAAGCGCATCGCGCATATGCCCGCAGTGGACGCCATCCGCCGCTCGCGCCTCAAGAAGAAGACCCTCTTCGAGATGCCCGATGAAGAAGACATCGTGCGCTGCCGCGCCGAATACATCCGCCTCGCGCAATCGCTCTGGGACGGCACGGAGGCGCTCGCGCCCGCACCGCTGCCAGATCGCGAGATCTTCGAGCTTCTGGGGTTCGATTGATGGATTACACGCGCACCCTGTCCCAGGTCGAAGACTACTTCGACCGCTCTGCCACCAAGGTGTGGGAGCAGCTGACCTCCGACGCGCCGGTCTCGAGAATTCGCGAGACCGTTCGGGCGGGCCGGGATCAGATGCGCGCGACAATGATTGGTCAGCTGGGCGATGTGCGCGGCAAGCGGATACTTGATGCGGGCTGCGGGACGGGCATGGCCTCCGAGGAGCTCGCCAGGATGGGCGCCGAAGTTGTGGGCGTCGATATCTCTCCTTCGCTCATCAAGATCGCTGAAGATCGTATGCCAGCGGAGCTGAAGGGCCGCGTGCATTTTGAGGCTGGTGATATGACCGCCAACCGAGGCCGTTTTGACGCGGTCATCGCGATGGATTCTCTCATCTATTACACCAGACCTGACCTGGTCGCGGCGCTCGACAAGTTGGGCGCGATGACCCCAAAGGTTGTCTTTACCGTGGCCCCGCGATCGGCGTTCCTGATGGCGTTCTGGTACGCGGGCAAGCTCTTCCCGCGTTCTGACCGGTCGCCGGTCATGGTCCCGCAGGACCTGAACGCAGTCCCAGCCAAGCACATCAAGACGGTGCGCAGCGGCTTCTACACCTCCGCTTGCATGGAGGTTGCGTATGTCTGAACGGCACCCGCTCACGCAGTTTACGATCGGCATGTTGCCGTTCTCGGACGCGGTTTCGGACGAGCTTCCGCTGCGCCAGCTGCTGCGGCTATCGCTGTTTCAGGTGAGCGTGGGCATGGCGGCGGTGATGCTGCTGGGCACGCTGAACCGCGTGATGATTGTAGAGCTCAGCGTGGCGGCCTGGATCGTGGCTGTGATGATCGCGCTGCCGGTTGTGAGCGCACCGTTCCGCGCGCTTCTTGGCTTTAAATCTGATACCTACCGGTCCTCCATCGGGTGGAAGCGCATTCCGTTCCTGTGGTTCGGCTCGCTCTACCAATTCGGTGGCCTCGCGATCATGCCCATGGCCTTGGTGATCCTGGGCGAGGGCAAGCAGGCCATTGGCCCGGAGTGGGTCGGCGAGGCAGGGGCGGCATTGGCCTTCCTGCTCACTGGTCTGGGCATGCATATGACGCAGACGGCGGGCCTCGCGCTTGCGGCGGACCGCGCCACAGAGGAGACGCGCCCGCGCGTTGTGGCCCTCCTTTACGTGATGTTCCTCGTAGGCATGGCGGTGAGCGCCGTCATCGTGGGCTGGCTCCTGCGCGACTTTAGCGAGCTGCGCCTTGTGCAGGTGGTGCAGGGCACGGCAGTGATGACGCTTGTGCTCAACATCTTCGCACTCTGGAAGCAGGAGCGCGTCACCCCGATGAGCAAGGAAGAGCGCGAGGCACCGCGCCCCTCGTTCCGCGATGCGTGGCGCGATTTTGCCAGTGGCGGTAAGGCCGGGCGGCTTCTCGTGGTCGTCTTCCTCGGCACCATGGCCTTTAACATGCAAGACGTCCTGCTTGAGCCCTATGGCGGCGAGATTCTGGGCCTCTCGGTATCCTCCACGACGCTTCTGACCACCATGTGGGCTGCTGGAGCGCTCGTTGGTTTTGGCATCGCCGCACGGCAATTGACCCGAGGCCAAAACCCCTACCGCATGGCGGGCTGGGCGCTTGTTTCCGGGCTTTTGGCCTTCTCGGCTGTGATCTTTGCAGCACCGCTGCAGTCCGCACTTCTCTTCTTCATTGGCGCTGGGCTCATCGGCTTTGGCGGCGGCCTCTTTGCGGTCGCCACGCTGACGGCCGCCATGACCATGCCAGCCGAAGGCCTCGCTGGCCGCGGCCTCGCGCTGGGCGCTTGGGGCGCCGCGCAGGCCACTGCCGCTGGCCTTGCCATCGCAATCGGAGGGACCGTTCGGGACCTCGTTAATTCCGCCAGCGCGTCGGGCCTTCTGGGCGACGCGCTGGCTGATCCCGCAACCGGATACTCGGTCGTTTACCACGTCGAGATCGGTCTGATGTTCGCAACCCTGATCGCTCTGGGCCCGCTCACGCGGTTCCAGCGCACAAACCCAACCCCTGGGGACAGCAAAGGTCGCATAGGCCTCGCTGACTTCCCCACCTGACCACGAAAGGACTTCACCATGGTCGGTGTAGAATTTTGGGGAAACGTTGACCTAGCCTCGGTCGCCATCTGGGCATTCTGGGGCTTCTTCGCGTTCCTTATCTACTATCTCCAGACGGAGAACATGCGCGAGGGTTACCCCCTCGAAAACGAAGACGGCACGCCGGCAAACCAAGGCCCGTTCCCGCTTCCGTCCCCGAAAACCTTCCATCTTCCGCATGGTCGCGGCGATGTGACGGTGCCGTCGGACGCGCAGGAAGAGAGCCACCGCCGGACGGATCTGGCAATGGAGCAGATGCATCCCTCGAAAGGCTCGCCTTTCGTGCCAACGGGCAACCCGCTTGCTGATGGCGTGGGACCCGCATCCTGGGC